>JAOPXD010000076.1 GCA_025965315.1 Marmoricola sp. | reverse complement strand
TGACAGTGAATCTGTCATGATCCGCGCATGACTATCCAGCTCGGACAGGGCACCGGCCCGCTCAAGGGGATCAAGGTCGTCGAGATCGCCGGCATCGGGCCCAGCCCGCACGCGTGCATGATCCTGGCCGACCTCGGTGCCGACATCATCCGCATCGAGCGTCCGGGCGGTCAGATGCTCACCGGCGGCAGCCACGACCTGCTCAACCGCGGTCGGCCGAGTGTCGCGCTGAACCTCAAGGACCCGGCAGCGGTCGCCACCGTGCTAGAGCTGGTTACGGGCGCCGACGTGCTCATCGAGGGCATGCGCCCGGGTGTCACGGAACGGATGGGCATCGGCCCCGACGACTGCTTCGCGGTGAACCCGAGGCTCGTCTACGGCCGGATGACCGGCTGGGGCCAGACCGGTCCGTGGTCGCAGGTCGCCGGCCACGACATGAACTACATCGCGATCACCGGAACGCTGCACGGCCTCGGTCAGGTTCCCGGCAAGCCGCAGTTCCCGACCAACCTCGTCGGCGACTTCGGTGGTGGATCGACGTACCTGGTGATCGGGATCCTTGCTGCTCTCCTCGAGGCGAAGGTCAGCGGCCAGGGCCAGGTGATCGACGCTGCGATCGTCGACGGGACCGCGAACCTGAACGCGATGACCGCCGCCTTCCTGGCCGGCGGCAACTTCCAGGAGCAGCGTGCCTCGAACCTGCTCGACGGCGGCGCGCCGTACTACGACATCTACGAGACCTCCGACGGCAAGCACATGTCGGTGGGCGCGCTGGAGCCGCAGTTCTACGAGATCTTCCTGGACCTGCTCGACATCAGGGCGACCGCGCCGGACCGCTACGACCTGGCCCGGTACGACGTGCTGCGCACCGTGATCACCGACAAGTTCCTGACCAGGACCCAGGCCGAGTGGTGCACCGTCTTCGACGGCACCGACGCTTGCGTCGCGCCGATCGTGCCGCTGACCGAGGCCTTCGAGCACCCGCACATCAAGGCCCGCGAGATCTTCGTCGAGCACGAGGGCTACATCCAGCCGGCGCCCGCACCGCGGTTCTCGCGGACGGAGGCGACCCTGTCGATGGGTCCCGCGGCCAAGCCGGGCGCGCACACCCGGGAGGCGCTGGCAGCCTGGGGGATCGAGGACGTGGATGCGCTCATCGAGAGCGGTGCCGCCGTCCAGGTCTAGCTGCGCCCGGCCGCTCGCGGCTAGGACAGGGCAACGACCGCGTCGCGCACGAAGTCCGGGTCGGTGAGCTGGTCGCCGTACAGGTCGCGGAGCTGGCCCATCCGGTAGCGGACGGTCTGCGGGTGCACGAACAGTGCGGCGGCGACGTCGTCGCGGCGGCCCTGGTGCAGCAGCCAGGCGCGCAGCGTTTCGGTGAGCTTGGCCCGGGACGCGGCGCTGACGTCGGCCAACGGCGCCAGCACCCGCGCGCGCAGGTCGGCCCGGGCGTCCTGGTCGGCGCCGGTGATCAGGTCGGCGAGGTGCCGGTCGGTGTCACCGGTCAGACCGAGACGGTGTGCCTGGACGACGCGCAGGTACGAGCCGCGCACGGCAGCCCACGGCCGCGGCGGCCCGACGACCGCCTCGGCCTCGGCGAGTACCCGCAGCATCGCCTTCCGTGGACGCCCGGGCCCGATCGGCACCAGCAGCACGGTCAGTCCGCTGTCGAGCTCCAGAGCGGCGACCTCCTCGGGGACGTGCAGGGCCTTCGGGTCGACGCGGCTGCGCAGCGACCTGAACTTGGCCTCGGGCAGGGCAACGGCGGTGAGCTGCGGCGACGGATCCCAGTCCGCGCGTTCGGCTGCGGCGATCAGGTCGGCCTCCGGGGACCCCTCGACCAGACGTACGGCGAGCCGGTCGAGGCGACGCTGGCGCAGCCGTCCGGAGGTGGCGAGCTCGTCGGCGTGGCCGCTGACGCTGGCGTCGGACAGCTCGTCGATGTAGGCGAAGACGAGCTCGGCCAGGCGGGCGAGCATGGTCGCCTCGAGGCCGCTGTTCACCGCGGCGGTGCTCATCTCCCGCCAGGCCACCCGGGCTCCGACCCGGTACGCCTGGGCGAGTGCATCCATCGTGCGTCCGCTGCGCGCCTCACCACGACCGAGCGCGTACGCCGCCTCCATCACGGTCTCGATCTGCTCGCCGACGTCGATGCCCTCGTCGCGCGAGGCCAGGTCCAGGAAGCCGTCGAGCGCGACGCTCACGGCGATCTCGATGGTGCGACCCATCTGTCCCTGGAACGGGTCGCGATAGCTGGGCACCTCGCCGATGACCGCGGTGACGACCTGCTCCGCGACCCCGGACATGCCCTGACGCATCTGGGTGGCGAGGTTCGCGGGAAGCCGGAGGGCCATTGCCTCGCGATCGGGCGCCATCACAGGTCCTTTGTTCGTAGAGAACAAATAGTACGTCAGGATTCACGTTCAGTGGTCATGATTTTGACCTGGTTCTGCGTCAGGCTGAATCCATGACCGACACGCTCTCTCGCCCCACGGACCGGGTGGCCCTGCGCCACCGGCTGGTCCGCCTCGCCGAGGCTGCGACGACCCCGCTGGTGCCGGCGGACTTCATCGACCTGGTCGCGCCGCTGCGCGCGGGCACCGACCTGCGTGCCCGGATCGTCTCGGTCACCGCCGAGACCCGCGACGCGGCCACGATCATCCTGAAGCCGGGTGCCGACTGGGCCGGCCACGTGCCTGGCCAGTACCTGCGCATCGGCATCGACGTCGACGGTGTCCGCGAGTGGCGCGCCTACTCGTTGACCCACGGCCCGCGCGCCGACGGCTACATCTCGATCACCGTGAAGGCGGTGCCCGACGGCAAGGTGTCGAACCACCTGGTCCACCACGCCCGTCCGGGAACGCTGGTGCACCTCGAGCAGGCCGCCGGCGACTTCGTCCTCGACCCCGGCGCCACCCGGCTCCTCTTCATCACCGCCGGGTCCGGGGTCACTCCGGTGATCGGGATGCTCCGCAACCTGTTCCCGGTGACCGACTCCGGTGTCGTGGACCTGCCCCGGAGCAAGGACCTCGACATCGTCGTCGTGCACGTCGCTCCGAGCGAGCCGGACTCGATCTTCCTCGACGACCTGCGCGAGCTCGACGCCCACGGTTCGATCACGCTGGTCCCCCGGTACGACGACCAGCACGGCGTCCTGGACGTCACGGACCTGACTGCCCTGGTCCCCGATATCGCCGAGCGCACCAGCTACGCCTGCGGGCCGGGAGGACTGCTCGACGCGCTGACCGCGCACCACGAAGGTGCGGGGCTGACGCTCTTCACCGAGCAGTTCCGCGCGGGCTTCGTGACCGCCGGCGACGGCGGCACGCTGACTGTCGGCGACCTCACTGTCGACGCCGACGGCGCGACCCCGCTGCTCGACCTCGCCGAGGCCGCTGGCGTCCTGATGCCGAGCGGTTGCCGGATGGGCGTCTGCTTCGGCTGCGTCCTGCCCCTGAAGGAAGGTGCTGTGCGCGACCTGCGCAACGGCGCCATCACCACCGCTGACCCGATCAGCTCCGCCAACGGCGGGGTCCCGATCCAGACCTGCATCAACGC
>JAOPXD010000019.1 GCA_025965315.1 Marmoricola sp. | reverse complement strand
ACCCTGGTCGCCAACGAGGAAGCCGCGGCGAGGTCCCGGACCAGGCTCAGCCTGCACGACAACGGTGACGGCACCGTTGCTTCCGAAGCGCAAGTCGGTCCCGGTGGCCCGATGAGCACCGACTGGGACCGCGCCCGTGGAGAAGCGCTGTGCGAACTCATCGAGCACCTGCCCACCGACCACCTGCACCCCCACACAGCCGCCACCATGGTCGTCACGACCTCCGAGGAGACCCTCCGCGGCGCGCTCGCGGTAGCCCATCTCGACACCGACACCGAACTCTCCGCCGGCCAAGCCCGGCGTCTGGCATACAACTCCGGGCTGATCCCACCCGTCCTCGGAGGCAGGTCGGCGCCTCTGGATCTGGGTCGATCAGCCCGCCTGTTCAACGACGCTCAACGCATCGCGCTCGGACTGGTCCACACCACCTGCGCCCCCTCTGTCATTTCCACCACCAACGCACCCACGACCCCACCTACCGACACACCTACGAACCCACCGGCATCAGATTCCACCCGAGGAGGTGAGTCGCATCGGATGGTCTACGGCGTCAGTACTGCCGCCACCAGAGGTTGATCGCGCAGTCGGTGCCGGTGGCACCGGGGTTCTCGGCGAGGACCTCCTCGGCGACGGCGGTCGGCAGCTCGATCCGGACGACGGCCTCGAAGTCGGCGCGGGTGTCGAACTGCCAGCCGATGTCGAGCCGGTCGCGTTCCCAGCCGCGCGCCGACCAGAACCTCTCGACGGCGACCGGGTCGACCTCGGGGAACCCCCGCCGGAACCAGCTGCCGAAGGTGGAGCGGGTCGGGTCGTTGTCGATCACGAACGCGGTCCCCCCGGGACGGATCACCCGGTCCAGCTCGGCGAGCCCGGGTTCGCAGCCCGGGCCGAAGAAGTACGCCCACCGGGCGTGGGCCACGTCGACCGAGAGGTCCTCGAGGGGCAGGGCCGTGGCGGAGGCCTCGTGGACGACGACGTTGGGCAGCCGTCGTACCCGGCGGCGTGCGAGGGCGGCCAGCGGCGGGTGCGGCTCGATGCCGATCACCTGGGCCGCGACCGTGGCGAAGCCGGGTAGGTGGAAGCCGGTGCCGCAACCGATGTCGACGAGCGTCCGGCCGGTCCAACCGGCACGGGTCGCCATCGCGGACGCGATGGCACCGCCACGGTCGGCGGCGTGGTTCTCGATCTCGTACGTCGACGGGTTGTCCCAGATGTTCGGGCTGCGCCGTACGCCTGCTGGCGGCTTCAGAGCCGGACGAGGCCCGCGGCAGTCTGGAACTGCGCCGCGACGATCCCGGGGGTGCCGTTGGGGGCGACCCACTCGACCTTGACGTCCTCGAGTGGCTGCTCGACCGGGGCCCCGAGCCACTCGGTGACGCGGGCCGGGTCGCCGGCGATCTCGAGGGAGGCGAGCGAGATCTTGCCGGTCGCGCCGCTCGAGGGGTGCAGCGACGCATCGGACTGCCACTGCACGAAGAACGGCAGCTGCGGGTCGGACTGCAGGCCCTTGACGCCGAGCTGCTTCCAGAGCAGCTCGATCCCGTCCGGGCGGTGCCGGTTGCCCTTCACCGACTCGCGACCGAGACGCGTCTCGAGCGGTGCGATGTCGTCGACCGAGACGACCCAGCCCATCCAGCCGCCGCCGAGCTCGGAGCGGGCGCGGACAGCCTGGCCGAAGGGCGCCTTGTCGGAAGCCGGGTGGTCGAGGACCTCGACCAGCTCCAGGTAGGTGCCCTCGGTCAGCGGCAGGATCCTGTTCCTGGTGCCGAAACGCGGGTGCACGCCGCCGTCGGTGAAGTCCTCGCCGAGAATCTTCGAGAGTCGATCAGCGGTCGCAGCGAGGCCGTCCGGTCCGGCGGCGAAGACGAGGTGGTCGAGACGCATGGCTCGATTCTCACCCCGGCGCGATGCACGTCACACACCGGGGTCACCTTCACCTCGGCGACGCCGGGTGCAGTGCGAGAACGGACCGTGAACGCAGGTGGTTCTCGCACGCGACGGCCAGGACGTCGTACGCCGGCTGACCCATCAGGGCGACCAGCTCGGTGGCGTTGGAGAGGTACACCGGTTCGGCGCCGACGTGGGCCTCGGTGTTGCCGGAGCAGTACCAGTCCAGGTCGTGCCCACCGGGTCCCCAGCCGCGTCGGTCGTACTCGCCGATGCTCACCTCGGAGTACGTCGTCCCGTCGATGCGCTCGACATCGCGGAAGGTGCGCCGGATCGGGAGCTGCCAGCACACGTCCGGCTTGGTCTCGACGAAGTGCACGCCGTCGCGCAGCGCCAGACCGTGCAACGCGCAGCCGTAGCCGCCCGCGAAGTCGCGGCTGTTGTGGAAGATGCAGGCCGAGTTCTTCTCGCCACCGACCACGCGGGTCTTGCGCTCGCCGTCCTCGACCTCGACCCACTTCTTGCGGGAGACCTTGCCCTTGCTGGTCAGCGCCTCGGACCGGCGCTCCCACAGCGAGTCGTCCAGCTTGTCGACCCAGCCCGCGACCCGCTCCTCGTCGGCGGCGTCGGAGAAGTGCGCGCCGAGGGTGCAGCAGCCGGCGTCCGGCGAGGTCTCGTAGATGCCTTCGCAGCCGTTGCCGAAGATGCAGGTCCAGTTCGACGTCAGCCAGGTGAGGTCGCAGCGGTACAGCTGGTCGGGATCGGCGGGATCGGCGAACTCGAGCCAGGCACGCGGGAAGACGAGATCAACTTCAGGCACAGGTGAACCCTACGGTGCGGGCCTCGACGTCCGGGCCGGTGCAGAGCGATGATCGTCGCTGCGCTCCTCAACGCTCCTCGCTACGCCGGCAAACGAGCAAGCTCGATGCGGCTCCGCTCGTTCGCGTAACCTCAAAGCCATGCGCTTGGGTGTGCTCGACATCGGCTCCAACACCGGGCATCTGCTGGTGGTGGATGCGCACGGTGGCGCTGCGCCGATGCCGGCGTCGTCGTACAAGGAGCCGCTGCGGCTCGCCGAGCACCTCGACGCCGACGGTGCCGTCAGCGAGCTCGGCATCGCCGCGCTGACCACGTTCGTCGGGGAGGCGCTCGAGCTGGCCGAGGACAAGGGCTGCGAGGAGATCTACGCGTTCGCGACCTCGGCGGTGCGCGACTCGGTCAACGCCGACACCGTCCTGGAGCACGTCTTCAAGCACACCGGCGCCCGGATCAAGGTGCTCGCCGGTGAGGACGAGGCGAGGCTGACGTTCCTCGCCGTACGGCGCTGGTTCGGCTGGTCCTCGGGCCGTCTCGGCGTGTTCGACATCGGCGGCGGCTCGCTGGAGATCGCCGGCGGTGCTGCCGAGGCGCCGGACGTGGCGTGGTCGCTCCCGCTCGGAGCCGGTCGGCTGGCCCGGACCTGGTTCCGCGACGGCAGCCCCGACGAGGAAGGCCTGCGCGACCTGCGCCGGAGCATCCGCGCCGACATCGCCCGCGAAGCAGGCAGCATGCTGCGCGGCGGCCCCCTCGACCATGCGGTGGCCACCTCGAAGACCTTCCGCTCGTTGTCCCGGATCTGCGGCGCAGCCCCGTCCAGCGAGGGCCTCTTCGTCCGCCGGATGCTCCAGGCCGACGTCCTGGAGAGCTGGCTGCCGAAGCTGGTCGAGATGACGCACGACGAGATCGCCTCGCTCCCCGGTGTCTCGCTGGACCGCGCGCACCAGGTGGTGGCCGGGGCGTTCGTCGCCTCCGCGGTCTTCGACATCTTCGACATCTCCGAGCTGGAGATCTGCCCGTGGGCGCTGCGCGAGGGAATCATCCTGGACCGGCTCGACAAGCTGAGCGTGCTGGGCTGATCGTGCCGAGCACCGGGTCCGGCCCGCTCTTCGCGCTGTCGACGGCGTCGGTCTACCCCGAGTCGGTCGCCGACGGGTTCGCCTACGCCGCGGCGCTGGGGTACGACGCCGTCGAGGTGATGGTCAGCATCGACGCGATCAGCCAGGACCAGGACAAGGTCCGGCGGCTGCGCGACTACCACGAGGTCCCCGTGTGCGCCGTGCACGCGCCCTGCCTGCTGATCACCCAGCGGGTCTGGGGGACCGACCCCTGGGTCAAGCTCGAGCGCAGCGCCGAGATGGCGCACGAGCTCGATGCGGACGTCGTCGTGGTGCACCCGCCGTTCCGGTGGCAGAAGGAGTACGCGGCCGGCTTCGTGGAGGGCATCGCGGACCTCGAGAAACGCACCGGGATCGCGTTCGCCGTGGAGAACATGTACCCGTGGCGGGCTCCGGCGCGCCGCGAGATGGACGTCTACCAACCGCACTGGGACCCGAGCCGCGAGGACTACGCGAACACCACGATCGATCTCTCGCACTCGGCGACGGCCCACTCCGACCCGATCGAGATGGCGCAGCGTCTCGGCGGCCGCCTGCGGCACATCCACATGACCGACGGCAGCGGGTCCGGCAAGGACGAGCACCTCGTCCCCGGGCGCGGGTCGCAGCCGTGCGGGGAGTTCCTCGAGTACCTGGCCGGCCAGGACTTCACCGGGCACATCGTGATGGAGATCAACACCCGGCGCGCCGGGACCCGGGAGGCGCGCGAGGCCGACCTGCTGGAGTCGCTGGCGTTCGGTCGGTTGCACTTCGCCGTGGCCCCAGGGTGAACGGACTGCTGACCCGGGAAGGCGTAACGTGGGGTGGCAGCGCAACGGGGCGCCGCACGACGTGTAGGGGAGATGAGCGTTGCTGCGCCAGGGCCTGCTGATGCTCGCCGGGAGTGCCCGGGTCAAGGACCTCGTCACCCGGATGCCGGTCGGCAGCGGGGTCGTCGCCCGGTACGTCCCGGGCGAGGCGATCACCGACGTGGTCGCCGCCACCAGGGTCCTCGTCGGCGACGGTCGGCTGGTCTCCATCGACTTCCTCGGCGAGGACACCACCGACGAGGACCAGGCCGAGGCCACCGTCGCCTCCTACGTGGCGCTGCTCGAGGCGCTCGGCGTTGCCGGGCTGGCCCGTAGCGCCGAGGTCAGCGTCAAGCTCAGCGCGATCGGCCAGGCGCTGCCGGACATCGGTCCGAAGCTGAGCCTCGAGAACGCGCGCCGGATCGTCCGGGCGGCGCGCACCGTGGGGACGACGGTCACCCTCGACATGGAGGACCACACCACCACCGACCAGACCCTCGAGACGCTGCGCGAGCTGCGCAAGGACCACCCCGAGACCGGCGCGGTCGTGCAGGCCTACCTGCGCCGTACCGAGGACGACTGCCGGGCGCTGGCCTTCGAGGGTTCCCGGGTCCGGCTCTGCAAGGGCGCCTACAACGAGCCGGAGACGGTCGCGTTCACCGATCGCCACGAGGTCGACAAGTCCTACGTCCGGTGCCTCAAGGTGCTGATGGCCGGAGCCGGCTACCCGATGGTCGCCACCCACGACCCGCGGATGGTCCGGATCGCGGGCGCGCTCGCCACCCGGTACGGCCGGGTCGCGGGCAGCTACGAGTTCCAGATGCTCTACGGGATCCGTGGCGAGGAGCAGAAACGCCTGGCCGCGAGCGGCGAGCGGGTGCGTGTCTACGTGCCGTTCGGCGAGCAGTGGTACGGCTACCTGATGAGAAGGCTCGCCGAGCGGCCCTCGAACCTGACATTCTTCCTGCGTTCGCTGCTGTCCCAGAAGTAGGCCAACCTGAGAAGAGGGAGTCGGAGATGACGGTCGCCATCATCGGTGCCGGCGTGATGGGCGAGGCCCTGCTCTCCGGGCTGCTGCGCAGCGGGCACGGGGTCGCCGACCTGGTGGTCGGTGAGAAGCGCGCCGAGCGCGCCGCCGAGCTCACCGAGAAGTACGGCGTCCGGGTGGTCTCCAACATCGAGGCCGCGGCCGCCGAGACGGTGCTGCTGATCATCAAGCCGCAGGACATGAGCGACGTGCTGATCGAGATCGCGCCGTCCCTGCGCACCGGTCAGCTGCTGGTGTCGCTGGCCGCCGGGATCACCACCGCCGCGATCGAGAAGCACCTGCCCGACGGCGTCGCGGTCGTCCGGGTGATGCCGAACACGCCTGCCCTGGTCGACGAGGGGATGGCGGCGATCTCGCCCGGGACGCACTGCGACGAGGAGCACCTGGCCACGGCCGAGGGGCTGCTCGCAGCGGTCGGTCGGGTGATCCGGGTCCCGGAGAAGCAGCAGGACGCCGTGACGGCGATCTCGGGCTCGGGTCCGGCGTACATCTTCTTCGTGGTCGAGTCGATGATCGAGGCAGGGGTGCACCTCGGGCTTCCGCGGACCACCGCGAGCGAGCTCGTCGTGCAGACGCTGGTGGGCTCGGCGAAGCTGCTCCGCGAGACCGGTGAGCACCCGACCGTGCTGCGCGAGCAGGTCACCTCACCCGGTGGCACCACCGCGGCCGCGATCCGCGAGCTCGAGGACCACAAGGTGCGAGCGGCCTTCATCACCGCGATGGAAGCCGCCCGGAACCGGTCCCGGGCCCTCGCGGAGGGTACGGACTGAGCCCGGTGACCTTCACAGGTCAGGGCTGCGCGGGCGGCACCTGCGTCGTCCACGACGCCACCCTGACCGGCTACGACTTCGGTCCGGACCACCCGATGAACCCGGTCCGCGTCGACCTCACGATGCGGCTGGCCCGCTCGCTCGGCGTGCTCGACGTCCCGGGCGGCCTGGTCGCGGTCCCGGCCCCCGAAGCGAGCGACGAGGACCTGCTCACCGTGCACGACCCCGCGCTGATCGAGGCCGTACGCCGCAGCAGTGCCGACCCGACCCGCCACGACCTGCGGCACGGGCTCGGCACCGACGACAACCCGACGTTCGCGAACATGCACGTGGCGTCCCGGCACGTCGTCGGCGCCAGCATCGAGGCCGCACGGCAGGTCTGGACCGGCGCGGCGATCCACGCCGCCAACATCGCCGGCGGCCTGCACCACGCGATGCCGGACGCCGCCAGCGGCTTCTGCATCTACAACGACGTGGCGGTGGCGATCCGGTGGCTGCTGGCCCACGGCGCCCGACGGGTCGCGTACGTCGACGTCGACGTGCACCACGGCGACGGCGTCCAGAAGATCTTCTGGAACGACCCGCGGGTGCTGACGATCTCGCTGCACGAGACCGGCCAGATGCTGTTCCCGGGCACCGGCTACCCGGTGGAGACCGGCGGTCCCGAGGCCCCCGGCAGCTCGGTCAACGTCGCGCTGCCGCCGGGGACGGCCGATGCCGGCTGGCTGCGGGCCTTCCATGCCGTCGTACCGCCGCTCGTGCGCGCGTTCGCCCCGGACATCCTGGTCACCCAGCACGGCTGCGACTCGCACCGGGCGGACCCGTTGGCACACCTGATGCTGACCGTCGACGGGCAGCGGGCCAGCTACCTGGCCCTGCACGACCTGGCGCACGAGGTCTGCGGCGGACGCTGGATGGCTACCGGGGGCGGCGGGTACGCCGTGGTCGAGGTGGTGCCGCGCTCCTGGACGCACCTGCTCGCGATCGTCGGCGGCACGCCGCTGGAACCGGGGACCGAGACGCCCGGGGAGTGGCGGGCCGAGGTCGCGGAGCGGATGCGGACGGCCGCGCCGCAGGCGATGACCGACGGCGCGAACGCGTCGTACCGGGACTTCTCGGACGGCTCGGACCCCGACAGCTGGCTCGACCGGGCGATCAGCGAGACGCGTTCGGCAGTGTTCCCAGAGCATGGAATGGACCCGAGCGGCTGGTGAGCACGGACGGGGTTCTCAGAAGTAGTCCCAGTTCACCCCTTCCCCATACGTAACATCAGGGCCTATCCTCACAGACATCGAGCACGCGTCACCTCCGGTGGGGAAGCCGGAGAGCGTGCCATGGGAAAGTGCGGTGCGAGATGGGTTCCACCTTGTCCGGAGACATCTCCGAGGTGAAGTTCCTGACCATTGCCGAGGTTGCCTCGGTCATGCGGGTTTCGAAGATGACGGTTTACCGTCTGGTGCACGGCGGCGAGCTGCCGGCAGTGCGCGTGGGGCGTTCGTTCCGCGTGAGTGAGGAAGATGTCAACGAGTACCTGAAGAACAGCTTCTTCCAGACGGGCTGATCTCCACGATCGACGAGTCGGACGTGAGAGCACTCACGTCCGATTCGTATGTCCTCCCACGTACGGATAGGCTGACCTCTTCCGAGGAGCGCGTCACCGCAGCTCCGTCTCCTGGCTTCATCGCACGAAAAGGGCACCCGTGGGTTCTGTCATCAAGAAGCGCCGCAAGCGCATGGCGAAGAAGAAGCACCGCAAGCTGTTGAAGAAGACGCGCGTCCAGCGCCGTCGTCTCGGCAAGTAGCGCATCCAAAGGACTCCCATGGGTCGTGTCGTGCTCGTCACCGGGGTCGCTCGAGATCTCGGCCGCCGCTTCGCCCGTCAGATCGCAGCATCGCCTGCGGTCGACCGGGTGATCGGTGTCGACGTGCAACCGCCCCGGGGAGACCTCGGAGCGGTGTCCTTCGTCCGCGCCGACATCCGCAACCCCGTGATCGCCAAGGTGATCATGCGCGAGCAGGTCGACACGGTCGTGCACATGAGCGTCGCGCCGTCCCCCGGTGCTGCCGGCCGTACCGCGGCCAAGGAGCTCAACGTCATCGGCACGATGCAGCTGCTGGCCGCCTGCCAGCAGTCGCCGGACCTCGCGCACTTCGTGCTCAAGTCGAGCACCGCCGTCTACGGTTCCACGAACCGCGACCCGGCGATGTTCTCCGAGGGCATGAACGCCAAGCGCAGTGCTTCGGTGGGCTTCACCAAGGACGTCAACGAGGTCGAGGGCTACGTCCGCGGCTTCGCCCGTCGACGTCCCGACGTCCGGGTGACGACGCTGCGCACCGCGCCGGCGCTCGGCCCCGGTCTGCACACCCCGACCGCGGCGTACTTCCGGCTGCCGGTGATCCCGACCGTGCTCGGGTTCGACCCGCGGATGCAGTTCCTCAACGACACCGACCTCCTCGACGCGATCGAGCACGCCACGCTGCGTGACATCGCCGGCACCTTCAACGTGGCCGGCGACGGCGTGATGATGCTGTCCCAGGCGTTGCGCCGCCTCGGTCGTCCGGCGCTCCCGCTGCCGGGCTTCGCGGTCGGAGTGTTCGGTTCGGCCATGCGCCAGGCCCGGGTCGCGGACTTCTCCAGCGAGCAGGTCGCGTTCCTGGCCTACGGCCGCGGAGTGGAGACGGTCCGGATGCGCGAGGTCCTCGATTTCCACCCGTCCCGGACGACCGAGCAGGCCTTCGGCGAGTTCGCCGCGTCGCTCGAGCCCGGCTTCGTCTCCGAACGTCGTGTCCGTGCCGCCGAGTCCGCCGTGATGGGCGCGCTCGGTGGGAGCCGCAGCGAGGGAGCCGATCACCATGGGTGACGCCGAGATCATCCCGATCGGTACCAGGGGCAAGCCCGGCCGCGGTACCGGCAGCGCGAAGCCGTCGAGCTCTGCGCGTGGCCTGGCACCCCGTACGCCGTCGAAGCCGGCCGCCAAGCGCACCCCGAAGCCGGCCGTGGCCGACACCCGGAGCTCCGAGGACGTCGCCGGCACGAACACTCCCGAACCGACCGCTCCCGCGGCCGTCCACATTCCCGCGCCACGGTCACCGGCCGACGAGCTGGCCTCCCCGGCGGCCGTCAGCGACCACCGGCACCCGACCCCCGGCATCCCGGCCGTCGACTGGCTGTCCGGGTTCACGACCGCTGCCGTCGAGGTCTTCGGTGAGAACTGGGAGCCACGGCTCGCCGCGTTCCTTGCCTTCCTGCGGCGCCGCCTGACCGGTGACTACTCGGTCGACGAGTACGGCTTCGACGCCGAGGTCACCCAGCGGTTCTTCATGACCGCGATCCGTCCCGTCGCCGAGAAGTGGTTCCGGATCGAGGTCCGCGGCGTCGAGAACATCCCGGCCGTCGGCGGTGCGCTGGTGGTCTCGAACCACTCGGGCACCGTTCCGATCGACGGCATGATGACCGCGATCAGCATCCACGACCACGCGCACCGGTTCCTGCGACCGCTCGGTGCCGACCTGGTCTTCAAGCTCCCGATCGTCAGCGAGATGGCCCGCAAGGGCGGCGTCACGCTGGCGTGCAACGAGGACGCCGAGCGGATGCTCCGCGGCGGCGAGATCGTCGGCGTCTGGCCCGAGGGCTTCAAGGGGATCGGCAAGCCCTACAGCGAGCGCTACAAGCTGCAGCGCTTCGGGCGCGGCGGGTTCGTCTCGGCAGCGATCCGCACCGGCGTGCCGATCATCCCGACCTCGGTCGTCGGCGCCGAGGAGATCTACCCGCTGGTCGGCAACATCCCGTCGCTGGCCCGCCTGCTCGGGGTGCCGTACATCCCGATCACGCCGTTCTTCCCGCTGCTCGGTCCGCTCGGCCTGATCCCGCTGCCCTCGAAGTGGATCATCGAGTTCGGCGAGCCGATCCGCACCGACGAGTACGAGTCCGCGTCGGCAGACGACCCGATGCTGGTCTTCAACGTCACCGACCAGGTGCGCGAGACCATCCAGCAGACGCTCTACGGCCTGCTGGTGCAACGCAAGTCGGTCTTCGGCTAGAAGGACCGCGTCAGGGAGTGGTCGAGCCGCCGAGGCCGAGCATGCCCAGCGTCGTGTCCAGCGTGGTCGTCAGCGGTGCGGTGACCCCACCGGTGGCCTTGTCGACCTGACCGAGCAGCGTGCCGAGGCCCGAGGACAGGCCGGTGATCGACTTGCTGCCACCGGGCACCGGCACCGGGAGGCCGCCGCCGGTGGTGGTGGTTCCGCCGGTCGTCGTACCGGGTGCTCCGGCGCCGCCGGCCAGGTGCTGCTTGGTGTTCTTGGCGATCTGGTCGGCCTTCTGAGCCAGGTGGCTGTTGCTGGTCTCCAGGCGCTGGGCCTGTCGCGCAGCCGATGCCGGTCCGACCAGGAGGCTCTCGAGCGCGGTGGCGGACGAGAGCTGCAGCGGGCTGGAGGCGACGCCGCTCGCGGTGCACGAGGTGCACATCACGCTGGCCTGCTGGTCGAGGCTGTGCAGCAGTGCCTTGGCGTTGTCGAAGGACGGGCGCGAGGAGGCCGGGGCCTGGTCCGCCAGTCGGTCGAGCGTCGCCAGTTGGGAGCCGAGCATCGCCCGCAACCGCGAGATGTCCTGGGAGTCGCCGTCTCGCTGGTAGGAGTCGAACAGCAGGTCGGCACCGGAGGTGGCGCTGTGGCTGAACGCGTCCAGGGTCTGGTTGATCTGACTGGCGGAGCGACCTGAGGCGAGCAGGCCGCTGACCTCGTCCAGGCGCGTGCTGGCCTGGCGCAGGAGGTCCTGGCCCTTGCCGGAGTCACTGCCGTTGAGGGAGACCTGCGCGCTCTCGATGCCGCGCTTGATCGGGTACAGCGCACTGCCGGGCAGGGAGCTCTCGGCGGCCGCGGCCACGCCGGCGGTGCCGCCGATCACGATGACGGCCGCAGCAGCGATGCTGATCCGGCGCTGGCGACGGTTCGCCGGAGCGTGCAGCGGAACGACCGGGGCGAGCTTCGTCTCGGCAGGGACGAGCAGGGTGTCGGCGGCGTCCATGAGGCGCATCCGGAGGCCGGCGACGAAATCGGCGCGCGGGGCAGGGATCTCCTGCGCACGAAGCACGTCGACACAGGTAAGAAGATCGCCGTAGCGGTCGGCCACGTCTCCTCGTGCGCCGTCCACGACGGTCGCACGGTCGTCGACCGCACGAGCAAAGGCCTCAGCAGCTCTGCTTGCCGGGCTCAGCGGGGTCATCGGTTCAGTCCTGTGTCTCGGGAGGGGTCGTCCGATGGCTGCGCTGGGTTGGTGCGAGCCCCCGTACGGTCGTACAGATGGTTCAACGAGGTGATCCGTACCCGGGTTATGCGTGATCTACGCATCATTCACGCTCCCGGAAGGAATCAATTTCGCCAGATTACGGACACCGCGCAGCTGGAGCTGCTTCACGGCACCGCTGCTGCGGCCCAGGATCTCGGCCGTCTCCGCGATCGAGAGGCCCTGGAGGAACCTCATGATCAGGCACTCGCGCTGCTCGGTGGGCAGCTCGCCCAGCGCGCGGAGCAGCGCTTCGTTGGTCAGCGAGGCAAGGACCTCGACCTCGGGCGACTCCGTGGTGGAGTCGAGGGTCTGCATGTCCTCGGTGGTCTGCTCGAGCCGCGTCCGGCCGGCCTTGAAGTGGTCGGCGGTCAGGTTGCGCGCGATCGTCATCAGCCAGGCGCCGTAGTCCTTGCCCTGCCAGCGGAACGAGTGCATGCTGCGCAGCGCCCGGAAGAAGGTCTCCGCGGTGAGGTCCTCGGCCAGGGTCATCGACCCGACCCGGTAGTAGAGGAACCGGTGCACCGAGGGCTGGTAGTGGTCGTAGAGCTGGCCGAAGGCTTCCTTGTCGCCGTTGCGGGCGAGCTCGACCAGGGCGATCAACCGGGTGCCGACAGCCTCGTCCTCGGCCGACGACGCAGCGAGCTCGGCGTCCCCGTGGTCGGGAGCCCCGTGGTGGGGAGCCCCGTGGTCGGGAGCCCCGTGGTGGGGAGCCGGTGCCGGGCCCGAGGCGGGCTGGTCAGTGTTCTTGCCCCCGGCGGCGTGCCGGCGTCGGGCGCCGGAGACGGTCGTCGAGCTGTTCAGGAGCTGGCCAGCGAAACCGGCCTCGGCGAGAAGCATCTGGGGTCGGGTCAGGTCGGCGACAGCCTGACGCAGCGCGTCAAGACCGCGCGCGTACTCCCGACTCACTCCCATGAACACGATCTCCCTCCCGGCCCCCCGCCAGGTTCACGGTTTCACTGTAGACGGGACCTGGCGTCATGGGAACGGGTTGCTCCAAACCCGACGTATCGGATAAAGGAGCAACCGGTCGCCGGCTTCAGTGGAAGCGTTTGCGGATCGCCGAGCCGGCGGCGAGGCTGCCGACGGCGGCACCGGCGACGGCAGCGGTGAACGCTCCGGCGCGAGCGGCCTTGCGACCGGTCCGGTAGTCGCGGACCCGCCAGCCCTGCTCGCGGGCGTAGGACCGCAGCTTGGCGTCCGGGTTGATCGCGCACGGGTCACCGACCAGCGACAGCATCGGCAGGTCGTTGGAGGAGTCCGAGTACGCCGAGCAGCCGCTGAGGTCGAGACCCTCGCGCGCGGCCAGCGCCAGGATCGCCTCCGCCTTCGCCGGACCGTGCAGCATCTCGCCGACGAGGCTGCCGGTGTAGACGCCGTTGATGTGCTCCGCGACCGTGCCCAGGGCGCCGGTCAGCCCGAGACGGCGCGCGATGATCGAGGCGATCTCGATCGGGGCCGCGGTCACCAGCCAGACCCGCTGGCCCTGGTCCAGGTGCAGCTGGGCCAGCGCACGCGTGCCGGGCCAGATCCGGTGGGCCATCGCCTCGTCGAAGATCTCCTCGCCGAGCTCGGACAGCTCCTCGGTGGTGTGACCGGCGATGAAGGCGAGGGCGGCCGACCGTGCCTCGGCCACGTGCTCGGGGTCCTCGACCCCGACCAGGCGGAAGTAGGCCTGCTTCCACGCGGCCCCGACGATGTCGCGGGTGGTGAAGAACTTCCGCCGGTGCAGGCCGCGGGCCAGGTGGAAGATCGAGGCCCCTTGCATCACCGTGTTGTCGACGTCGAAGAACGCTGCCGTCGTCGGGTCGCTCTGCACGGCCAGGCTGCCCTCGACCTGCGCATTGGCTGCTGCGGCCTCGCCGGCCAGCCGCGAACGTCGCTTGAGGTTCACGGGTGTGGGGCGTTGGGCGCGAGACACCCCCCCAGCCTAGGGGTGTTTGCGTCTCGCGGTCGCGCACCGCCCGGGTGTGCGAGACTCCCCGGATGGAGGCCCTTGTCGCCGATCTCCTGTCCGCCGCTGCCCGTGCCGAGCCGACGAAGATCGCCCTGTCCGAGGCAGCGACCGGGCGCACCGTCACCTGGGCCGCGCTCGACGATCTCGCCGACCGGGTCGCCCAGGGGCTGTCCGCTGCGGGGATGGTCGCCGGCTACCGGGTGATGATCGCGGTGACCAACCGGATCGAGTTCGTCGCCACCTACCTCGGGGTGCTGCGGGCCCGGATGGTCGCCGTACCGATCAACCCGCGCAGCGCCACCGGCGAGGTGGTCCGGATGCTCGTCGATTCCGGCTCCCGGATGGTCGTGGCCGACGAGACCACCATCGGGATGGTGCGCAGCGCCGTCGCCGGGGTCACCGAGGCGTTCGAGGCCGCGGACATGGTCGCGCCGCAGCCACGGCTGGTCAGCATCGCGACCACGCTGGAGCCGGGCGAGCGTTCCTGGGACCACCTCGTCCTCGAAACCGGTACGCCGGTCCCCGGAACCACCGATCCCGAGTCCCTCGCCGTGCTGCTCTACACCAGCGGCACCTCCGGCCGTCCGCGCGCGGCCATGCTCAGCCACCGCGCGCTGGCGGCGAACATCGCCCAGGCCGCGGAGGTGGTGCCGCCGATGATCAACGGCCGCGACGTGGTGCTCGGGGTGCTGCCGCTCTTCCACGTCTACGGGCTCAACGCCGTGCTCGGCCAGGTGCTGCGCCAGCACGCCCGGATGGTGCTGGTCGACGGCTTCGACCCCGAGGGGTCGCTCGACATCATCGAGGACGAGGCGATCTCGGTGCTGCCGGTCGCACCGCCGGTCTTCGCCTACTGGATGCAGGTGCCGGGGCTCGAGGACCGCCTCGGTCCGGTCCGCACGGTCCTGTCCGGCTCGGCACCGCTCGGCCCCGAGCTCACCGCCGCGTTCACCGCGAAGACCGGGCTGGCCATCCAGCAGGGCTACGGCCTGACCGAGGCGGCGCCGGTGGTC
Source organism: Marmoricola sp. (assembly GCA_025965315.1). GTDB lineage: Bacteria > Actinomycetota > Actinomycetes > Propionibacteriales > Nocardioidaceae > Marmoricola. Next base: position 30,056 of record JAOPXD010000019.1, on the reverse strand, counting down.
ACCTCGACCCAGTGCAGCGCCGACCCGGATCCGGGGTCGGTCGGTGCGCCGCTCCCGGGCATCTCGATCCGCCTGGTCGACGAGACCGGTGGCGAACCCGAGGACGAGGACCCCGGCCAGATCCAGATCCGCGGGAACAACCTCTTCTCCGGGTACTGGCCCGACGGTGCCGACGGGCCGGATGCCGAGGGCTGGTGGTCCACGGGCGACGTCGGCTACCTCGACGCCTCCGGCGACCTGGTCCTGGTCGACCGCCTCAAGGAGCTGGTGATCGTCTCGGGGTTCAACGTCTACCCGAGCGAGGTCGAGGACGTGATCGTCGAGCTCGACGACGTCGCCGAGGCCGCGGTGATCGGGGTCGACGACCCGCTGACCGGCGAGGCGGTGGTCGCGTACGTCAAGCCGCGCCACGAGGTCGCCGAGGACCGGCTCACCGAGCAGGTCCGCGCCCACTGCGCCGCTCGGCTGGCCGGCTTCAAGCAGCCGAAGACGATCCACGTGGTCGCGACGCTGCCGTACACCGTGACCGGCAAGGTCCAGAAGGGCCGGCTGCGCGCGACCGAGCGCCGACGTGCGCTCGGTCTGCTGGAGTGAACGCGGTGCCCGACGTACGGGTGCGGGTCTACTCGAAGCCGGGGTGCCACCTCTGCGAGGACGCCGAGCGGGTCGTCGGACGGGTCTGCGCCGAGCTCGGCGAGGCCTGGGAGGTCGTCGACATCACCGGTGACGCCGACCTGATGCGCAGCTACGGCGAGCAGATCCCGGTGACCTTCGTGGACGGCGCCCAGCACGACTTCTGGCGCGTGGACGAGGTCCGGCTCCGCCACGCGCTCACCCCCCGCTGAGTGGCGTACGTCTCACCTGTGCTAGCGCTGCACCGGGCTCGGGATCGCTCGGTTTGTTCCCGCGTTCACAAACTCTTATTGTGGGTGGGCTGAACGCTTTGTGGACAGGCTCCCTTACCGAGCCCGGGGCGATTCGGCTGGAGAGTTGACCGTGAGTCCTACACGCATTCCTGAGGCGACCGTGGCGCGCCTTCCGGTGTATCTGCGGGCACTCAATTCACTCCTGGAGTCGGAGATCCGCTCCTGCTCCAGCGAGGAGCTGGCGACCGCCGCGGGCGTGAACAGCGCCAAGCTCCGCAAGGACCTCTCCCACCTCGGCTCCTACGGCACCCGCGGCGTCGGGTACGACGTGGAGTACCTGCGCTACCAGATCTCCCGCGAGATCGGCCTGACCCAGGATTGGCCGGTCGTCATCGTCGGGATCGGCAACCTCGGCCACGCGCTCGCCAACTACTCCGGCTTCACCTCGCGCGGCTTCCGTACCGTCGCCCTGCTCGATGCCGATGCGACCCGGCACGGCGAGCTGGTGGCCGGTCTGAAGATCCGCGGGTTCCACGAGCTCTCCGCGATCGTGCACGAGCACGGTGTCGCGATCGGCGTGATCGCGACCCCGGCGGCTGCGGCCCAGTCGGTGTGCGACGAGATGGTCGCGGCAGGCATCCGCAGCGTCCTGAACTTCGCGCCGATGGTGCTCTCGGTGCCCGAAGGGGTCGACGTACGGATGGTCGACCTGTCCAGCGAGCTGCAGATCCTCGCGTACCACGAGCAGAGGAAGGCGCCGCTGCACCCCGAAGCCGCGCCGACCGGAACTGCCGGGGTGGCCTGATGAGCGTCCTGGTGGTCGGCATCTCCCACAACTCGGCTCCGGTACCCGTGCTCGAGCAGGTCGCCCGCGACTCCGACGGCACCCTCAAGCTGATCCGCGAGGTCGCCGACAACGAGCACGTCGTCGAGGCCACGGTGCTGTCCACCTGCAACCGGATCGAGGTCTACGCCGAGGTCGACCGCTTCCACGGAAGCGTCGAGGCGATCTCCCGGCTGATCCTCAGCCCCAGCCACGAGCCGGTCGAGTCGCTGGTCCCGAACCTGTACGTGCACTACGACGACGGCGCGGTGGCGCACCTCTTCAACGTCGCTGCCGGCCTGGAGTCGATGGTCGTCGGCGAGAGCCAGATCCTCGGTCAGACCCGGGAGGCGCTGCGCGTCGGCCAGGAGAGCGGCACCGTCGGCCCGGCGCTGAACTCGCTCTTCCAGCAGGCGCTGCGGGTCGGCAAGCGGTCGCACGCCGAGACCGACATCGACCGTGCCGGACCCTCGTTGGTGACCGCCGCGCTGGACCAGGCCGTGCAGCACCTGACCGACCAGGGTCTGACCACCCAGGGCAGCGCCGGTGGGCTGCGGGCGCTCGTCGTCGGCGCCGGCGCGATGGCTGGTCTTGCGGTGGCCACGCTGTCGCGTGCGGGAGCGTCCTCGATCGTGATCGCGAACCGCACCCCCGTCCGGGCGTCCCGCCTCGCCGAGCAGTACGGCGGTCGGGCGGTGATGCTCGCCGAGGTCCCGCGCGAGCTCGCCGACGTCGACGTGCTGGTCTCCTGCACCGACTCCACCTCGATTCAGGTCGACGCCGAGGTGCTCCGCGGTGCGCGCACCGGCGACCGGCCGCTCGCGATCATCGACCTGGCACTGCCGCGCGACGTCGACCCTGCCGTCGCCGCCGAACCCGGGGTCCGGCTGATCGACCTGGCCACCCTCGCCGCCGACCTCGAGAACGCCGGTGAGCGCGCCGAGGTCGCCGACGTACGCCGGATCGTCGGTGAGGAGCTGCAGGCGTTCCTCGCCGCCCGGCACGCCGCCAGCGTCACCCCGACCGTGATCGCCCTGCGCACGATGGCGACCGGGGTGGTCGAGACCGAGCTGACCCGGCTGGCCGGCCGGCTGCCCGACCTCGATGCAGCGTCGCGCGCCGAGATCGAGCACGCCGTACGCCGGGTCGCCGACAAGCTGCTCCACCAGCCGACCGTGCGCGTCAAGGAGCTCGCGAACGAGACCGGCGCCGTCTCCTACGCGGCAGCGCTGGCCGAGCTGTTCTCGCTCGATCCCGATGCCGTCGAGGCAGTGACCCGGGTGGAGGGCGTATGACGATCCAGCTCAACGAACGCGCCCTGCGGGTCGGTACCCGCGCGTCGGCCCTCGCCCGGACCCAGTCGGGGCAGATCGCCGATGCGATCACCGCGGGCACCGGCCGCGAGACCGTGCTCGTCACGGTCTCCACCGAGGGCGACACCAATCCGGCCCCGGTCGCCCAGCTCGGCAGCACCGGGGTGTTCGTGAGCGCCCTGCGCGACGCGCTCCTCGCCGGGCACGTCGACGTCGCGGTGCACTCGCTCAAGGACCTGCCCACCGCCCCCGCCGACGGGGTCGCCCTCGCGGCGATCCCGGTCCGCGAGGACCCGCGCGACGTCGTGGTCGCCCGTGACGGCCTCACCCTCGGGGAGCTCGTGCCCGGGAGCAAGGTCGGCACCGGTTCCCCGCGCCGGGTCGCCCAGCTCGAGGCGCTCGGTCTCGGTATCGATCTCGTCGGGGTGCGCGGCAACGTCGACACCCGGATCGGCAAGGTGCGCTCGGGCGAGCTCGACGCGGTCGTGCTGGCGCGCGCCGGCCTGGCCCGGCTCGGGCGGCTCGACGAGATCACCGAGGTCCTCGACCCGATCCAGGTGCTTCCCGCACCAGGCCAGGGAGCCCTGGCGATCGAGTGCCGGGCCGCGGACACCGACCTGGTCGCCCTGCTGGCCGGGGCCCTGGACGACCCGCACACCCGCGCCGCGGTCACCTGCGAGCGCACCGTGCTCGCCGAGCTCGAGGCCGGTTGCTCGGCCCCGGTGGGTGCCCTCGCCGACGTCGTCGAGGGCGAGGACGGTCCAGGTTCGCCCCCCGAGCTCTGGATCAGGGCCGTCGCCAGCTCGCTCGACGGCGCGGTCGCCGTACGCCGCTCCGCGTCCGGTCCGTACGCCGAGCCCGTCGAGCTCGGCCGCAAGCTCGCCGCCGAGATGATCGCCGACGGCGCCCACGACGTGATGCTCCCTCCCGTTCTCGACCAGCCCAGTTCTCCCGGCACCATCGAAGCAAGTAGCTAGAAGGCAACGTGACCATGACTGAACCCAGCACGCCCACTCGCCAGACCCGGTGGGTCTCCTTCGTCGGCGCCGGACCCGGTGACCCCGAGCTCCTCACGCTCCGCGCGGTGGACCTGCTCAGGGACGCCGAGATCGTGATCACCGAGCTCCCCGAGCACGAGCGTCTCGTCCGCGGGGTCCTCGGGCTGCCGGAGCCGGTCGAGCTCGAGGACGAGGACGACGGCGAGGTCCGACTGCCGGTCGCGGTGGCCGAGGGCCCGCAGTTCGTGGACGGCGGCTTCGGCGAGGACGGCCAGCCGCTGACCCACGCCGCCCGCGCGAAGGTGATCATCAAGCACGCCAAGACCGGTCGCCGGGTGGTCCGGTTGATGGCCGGGGACCCGTTCCTCTACGCCTCGGGCCCCGAGGAGGCGCAGGCCTGCGCCAAGGCCGGGATCGCCTTCGAGGTCGTCCCGGGGGTCTCCTCGGTCAACGCGGTACCGGCGTACGCCGGGGTCCCGCTGACCACCAAGAACCACCGCGAGGTCACCGTCGTCTCGTGCGCCGGTGCCACCGTCGACTGGTCGCAGTACGCGAACCGGACGACGCTGGTGCTGCTCTCCGCCGTCGGCAGCATCGGCGAGATCGCCCGGGAGCTGATCGCCGCCGGTCGGGCCTCCGACACCCCGGTCGCGATGACCCGGACCGGCACCGTGACCACCCAGCGGACCCTGGTCTCGACGCTGGCCGACATCGCCGCCGACGTGCGCGCGGCCCGGATGGAGGCTCCGGCCGTCACCGTGATCGGCCCGGTCGTGGACCTGCGCGAGCAGCTGTCCTGGTTCGAGAACAAGCCGCTCTTCGGCTGGCGCGTGCTGGTGCCGCGCACCAAGGAGCAGGCCGCGTCGCTCTCCACCCGGCTGCGCAGCTTCGGCTCGGAGCCCGAGGAGGTGCCGACCATCTCGGTCGAGCCGCCCCGCAACCCGCAGCAGATGGACAAGGCCGTCCGCGGCCTGGTCGAGGGCCGCTACGAGTGGATCGCCTTCACCTCGGTCAACGCGGTGCGTGCGGTCCGCGAGAAGTTCGAGGAGTACGGCCTGGACGCGCGTGCGTTCTCGGGCCTGAAGATCGCGGCGGTCGGCGAGAAGACCGCTGCCTCGCTGCTCGACTGGGGCCTGCGCGCCGACCTGATCCCCGCCGGTGAGCAGTCAGCCCGGGGCCTGCTCGAGGACTGGCCGCCGTTCGACGAGCTGCTCGACCCGATCAACCGGGTCTTCCAGCCGCGCGCCGACATCGCCACCGAGAACCTGGTCGCCGGCCTGGTCGACCTCGGCTGGGAGGTCGACGACGTCACGGCGTACCGGACCGTGCGCGCAGCGCCACCGCCGGCGCCGACGCGTGAGGCGATCAAGTCGGGCAAGTTCGACGCGGTCGTGTTCACGTCGTCCTCGACGGTGCGCAACCTGGTCGGTATCGCCGGCAAGCCGCACGCGTCCACGATCATCGCGGTGATCGGGCCGGCCACGGCGAAGACCGCCGAGGAGCACGGGCTCAGGGTCGACGTGATGGCCCCGAACCCGTCGGTAGAGGAGCTGGCCGAGGCGCTCGCCGACTTCGGCGCGGCACGTCGCGCGTCGCTGGTCGAGGCCGGTCAGCCCGTCACCCGGCCCTCGGAGCGTCGTCCGGCAGGGCGTCGTCGCGCGAGCTCGAAGTAGCCTCGACCCATGAGCTACCCGGAGATCCGACCTCGTCGGCTGCGACGTACCCCGGCCCTGCGCCGGCTCGTCGCCGAGTCCGGGATAGCGCCGCGACAGCTGGTGCTGCCGCTGTTCGTCCGTGAGGGCGCGACCGAGGTCACCCCGATCAGCTCGATGCCGGGCGTCGTCCAGCACACCCGGGAGACCTTGAAGAAGGTCGCGAACGAGGCGGTCGCGGCCGGGCTCGGCGGTGTGATGCTGTTCGGGATCCCGGAGTCCAAGGACGCGACCGGCACCGGGGCGATCGACCCGCACGGCATCCTGAACCTCGCCATCACCGACGTCGTCGCCGAGGTGGGCGACGAGCTGACGGTGATGTCGGACCTCTGCCTCGACGAGTTCACCGACCACGGCCACTGCGGGGTGCTGGACTCGGACGGCAACGTCGACAACGACCGCACCCTGGACGTCTACGCGACGATGGCGGTCGCCCAGGCCGCGGCCGGCGTCGACCTGGTCGCGCCGAGCGGGATGATGGACGGCCAGGTCGCGATGATCCGGTCCGCGCTGGACCGCGCCGAGTTCACCGAGACCGGGATCCTGGCGTACTCGGCGAAGTACGCGTCCGCGTTCTACGGGCCGTTCCGTGAGGCCGTCGACTCCTCGCTGACCGGCGACCGCCGTACCTACCAGCAGGATCCCGCGAACCGCCTCGAGGGCGTCCGTGAGGCCCGGCTCGACGTCGCCGAGGGCGCAGACATCGTGATGGTGAAGCCGGCGATGGGGTACCTCGACGTGCTGGCCGCGGTGAAGGCCGCTGTCGACGTCCCGGTGGCGGCGTACAACGTCTCGGGTGAGTACTCGATGATCGAGGCCGCGGCTGCCCGGGGCTGGATCGACCGCGAGGCGGCGATCCTGGAGTCCCTGACCTCGATCCACCGTGCCGGCGCGGACATCGTGCTGACCTACTGGGCCCTCGAAGCGGCGTCCCTGCTCTGACGCTCCGCGCCCGTAGAATGGCGGCGTGGAAGAATTCTTCGTGGCAGTGATGGTGCTGGTGATCCTCGGGGTCGCGGTCTGGGCCGTCTCGGCCCTGCGCAGCCTGCTGCCCCTTGCCGACCGCCGATCCGGAGAAGACTGACCGTGCCGTTCGAGATCCCCGAGAACATCCACCCGAACTGCGCCCGGATGGCGTGGATCATCGGCACCTGGGCCGGCAACGGCCACGGCGAGTACGACGGCATCGACGACTTCCAGTTCGGCCAGGAGATCATCTTCCAGCAGGACGGTCGGCCGTTCATCCACTTCATGAGCCGCTCCTGGATCGTCGACGCCGACGGCAACCACGTCCGCGAGGCGGCCCAGGAAACGGGGTTCTACCGCCCGCAGCCGGACGGCACCCTGGAGGTCGTGATCACCCACAACCTCGGGTTCGTGGAGATCTGGCACGGCGAGCTGGACCCGGACGCGCCGAGGTTCGAGATCATCACCGATGCGGTGGCGCGCACGGCGACCGCCAAGGAGTACACCGCCGGCAAGCGGCTCTACGGGTACGTCGAGGGCGACCTGCTGTACGCCTACGACATGGCGGCCATGGGCAAGGACCTCCAGCCGCACACGCACGCCCGGCTGACGAGGGTCTGAGCCCGGTGGGCGACGGCGACTGGCAGGAGCGGCTGCGGGCGGGCGGCCACCGGCTGACCCCGCAGCGCGAGCTCGTGCTGGCCGCGATCGAGAAGCTCGAGCACGCCACCCCGGACGAGGTGTACGCCGAGGTCCGGACCCGCTCGGACGCGATCAACCTCTCCACGGTCTACCGCACCCTCGAGCTGCTCGACGACCTCGGCCTGATCCGGCACGCGCACCTCACCGACCGGGCGCCGACGTACCACTCCGCCACCGGGCACGAGCACTCGCACCTGGTCTGCCGCGGCTGCCACGCGACCATCAGCGTCGGCCGGTCCGCGATGGAGAAGGCACTGGGGGAGCTGGCGGCCGGCCACGGCTTCCGGCCCGACTACGGGCACCTGTCCGTGTTCGGGCTCTGTGCCGAGTGCGCCGCGGCAGCGGAATGACCGGCTCCGGTTCGGCGTTGGTACCAGCATGACCAGCCCGCTGCTCCAGCTGCCCGGCGCCGTCGCCGGCGACGGCATCGACGGCCCGGTGGCCGCGCACTACGGCTCCTTCCACGGCGAGCAGCGCGCGCTGGAGGCAGGCGACGGGTTCGTGGACCTGTCCCACCGCGGAGTGGTCCGGATCAGCGGACCCGACCGGCTGACCTGGTTGCACTCGCTGACCACCCAGTTCCTCACCGGTCTGGCGCCGGGTACCCCGACCACCTCGCTGATCCTGTCGCCGCAGGGGCACGTCGAGCACGCGCTGTACGGGATCGACGACGGCGAGGCGTTCACCGCGCACGTCGAGCCCGGGCAGGCGCCGGGCCTGGTCGAGTGGCTGGTCCGGATGCAGTTCATGATGCGGGTCGAGGTCACCGACGTGACCGACGAGCTGGCGGTGGCCTGGCGTCCGGTCGGACCTGCCGGCAAGTTCGACCTGGTCCCGCGGACCGAGCTGACGGCGTACGCCGAGGCAGCGGGCCCGGCTGCCGGCACCTGGGCGCACGAAGCGCTGCGGATCGCCCGCGCCGAGCCGCGTCTCGGCCTCGACACCGATCACCGCACGATCCCCAACGAGGTCGGCTGGATCGGCTCGGCGGTGCACCTCGACAAGGGCTGCTACCGCGGCCAGGAGACCGTCGCCCGGGTGCACACCCTCGGCCGACCGCCGCGCCGGCTGACGCTGCTGCACCTGGACGGCTCCGACAACCGGCTGCCCACCCGGGGCGCGCCGCTGGTGCTGGCAGGTCGCGAGATCGGCGTGGTGGGCTCCGCGGCCCGCCATCACGAGCTCGGCCCGATCGCACTGGGTCTGGTCAAGCGCGCCGTACCGGTGGACGCGACCCTGGACGCTGACGGGATCGCTGCGGCCCAGGAGGTCGTCGTTGATCCGGAAGCAGGTCTGCACATCCGTCCGCTTCGCTAGGCTGCGTCCATGTACCGGCTGCGCAACGGGGAGAAGCACTACGACTGGGGCTCTCCCGACGCCATTCCCAACTTCCTGGGAGGCGGCAGCAGCGACCAGCCGATCGCCGAGGTCTGGATCGGCACGCACCCGCTGAGCCCGTCGGTCGCGATCGGCGACGACGGTGCCGAGGTGCCGCTGAGCGACCTGACCGGTGACCTGCCGTACATGGTGAAGCTTCTCGCCGCGGGCCGGCCGTTGTCCCTCCAGGTGCACCCGTCGCGCTCGATGGCGCAGATCGGCTTCGCCTACGAGGAGAGCGCCGGGATCCCGCTGGACTCTCCCGAACGCGTCTACAAGGACAGCAACCACAAGCCGGAGATGGTCTACGCGCTGAGCACCTTCGACAGCCTGATCGGGTTCCGGCCGACGGCCGAGATCCTGCGCGTGCTCGCCCCGCTCGACACCCCGTTGTCCCAGCGGCTCTCCGACGACCTGCGCGCCGACCCCGGGTTCGCCGGCATCGTACGACGCGTCGAGTGGCTGCTGAGCGAGGACGTCCAGACCTCCGAGGTGCACCAGATCGTCGAGTCCTGTGCCCGGCTCAGCGCCCTGGGGCTGGACATCAAGCGCGCCTACGCGACGGTCACCGAGGTCGCCCGCGACTACCCGGACGACCTGGGCGTGGTGATCACGCTGATGCTCAACCGGATGACGTTGCAGCCGGGCGAGGCAGCGTTCCTGGAGACCGGCGTGATGCACGCGCACCTCTCCGGCCTGTGCCTGGAGGTGATGGCCAGCTCGGACAACGTCCTGCGTGCGGGCCTGACGAACAAGCACATCGACCGCGCCGGCCTGGTGGCGTGCCTGGACATCGGCCGGGCCCGGATCGCCCGGGTCACGCCGGACTTCGTCGACAGCGACACCGAGGTGTTCTCGCCCGCCGACGTGGAGTTCGCGCTCGCGGTCACCCAGATCTCGCACGCCGCGCCGGACGGGGTGGCACTGGTCCGTACCGACGGCAGCGTGCTGATCTGCACCGGCGGCGAGGTCGACGTGCTCACCGGGTCCGGCGAGAAGCTGACGTTGCGCCGGGGTGAGTCGCTCTACCTCGGACCCGAGGACCACAGCGCCGTGGTCAAGGGGCTCGGCGAGATCGCCCAGGCCTACCGACCCGAGTCGCGAGCGGTGCACTCGCGCCTCGTTGACGTCGTCTGACGCTGAGGCGCGCCTCGGCGGTGGGTCAGCTGCCGGAGTTGATCATCCCGGCGCCGACGGTGATGCCGGTGGCCTCGTCGATCAGGATGAAGGAGCCGGTGGTCCGGTTCTTCGAGTAGGGGTCGACGAGCAGCGGCACCGTGGTGCGGAGCTGGACGCGGCCGATCTCGTTGAGTCCGAGGCCGTTGGAGGTCGCGCTCTCGGTGTCGCGGTGCAGGGTGTTGACGTCGAGCCGGTACTGGATGTCCTTGACCAGCGCGCGCCCGGTGCGGGTGGTGTGCTTGATCGCGAGCTTCTGGCCCTTGCGCAGCGGCTCGTTGGTCATCCAGCAGACCATCGCGTCGATGTCCTGGCTCGGCACCGGCGCGTTGTTCACCCGGGCGATCATGTCGCCGCGGGAGACGTCCACGTCGTCGGTGAGCCGGACGGTCACCGACATCGGCGGGAACGCCTCGGCGATCTCGCGGTCGAACAGGTCGATGCCGGCGATCGTCGAGGTCATCCCCGAGGGCAGTACGACGATCTCGTCGCCCGGCTTCAGCACACCGCTGGCCAGCTGGCCGCCGTACCCGCGGTAGTCGTGGAAGTCGTCGGACTTCGGCCGGATCACGTACTGCACCGGGAACCGGGCGTCGACCAGGTCGCGGTCGGAGGCCACGTGCACGTTCTCGAGGTGGTGCATCAGGCTCGGGCCCTGGTACCAGTCCATGCTCTCGGAGCGGTTGACGACGTTGTCGCCGTTCAGCGCCGAGATCGGGATGACCTGCAGGTCCGGGATGTTGAGCTTGGTCGCGAACGAGGTGAACTCGGCGTGGATCTTGTCGAAGGTGGCCTGGTCGAAGTCGACGAGGTCCATCTTGTTCACCGCGAGCACCAGGTGCGGGACCCGGAGCAGCGAGAGGATCACCGCGTGCCGCCGGGACTGCTCGGTCAGGCCGTGCCGGGCGTCGACGAGCACCAGGCCGAGGTCGGCCGTGGAGGCGCCGGTGACCATGTTCCGGGTGTACTGCACGTGCCCGGGGGTGTCGGCGATGATGAACTTGCGGTTCGGGGTCGCGAAGTAGCGGTAGGCGACATCGATGGTGATGCCCTGCTCCCGCTCGGAGCGCAGACCGTCGGTGAGCAGCGCGAGGTCGGTGTAGTCGTAGCCCTTGGAGGCGCTGGTCGCCTCGACGGCCTCCAGCTGGTCCTCGAAGATCGACTTCGAGTCGAGCAGCAGCCGCCCGATCAGGGTGGACTTGCCGTCGTCGACCGAGCCGGCGGTGGCGAACCGGAGCAGGTCCATCTTGAGGCGGGCCTCGGGGACGTACTCGGACTCAGTGGCACCAGACATCAGAAGTACCCTTCCTTCTTGCGGTCTTCCATGGCTGCCTCGGAGAAGCGGTCGTCGCCACGGGTGGCTCCGCGCTCGGTCAGCCTGGCGACCGAGATCTCGTCGATGATCTTGTTGATCGTGTCGGCCTCGGACTCCACGCAACCGGTCAGCGTCATGTCGCCGACGGTGCGGAACCGGACCGTGCGGGTCTCGATCTTCTCGCCGTCACGCGGCTGGACGGCCTCGGAGGCGGAGAGCAGCATCCCGTCGCGCTCGATCACCTCGCGCTGGTGGGAGAAGTAGATGTCCGGGATCTCGATGCCCTCCTGGCCGAGGTAGTGCCAGATGTCGAGCTCGGTCCAGTTGCTGATCGGGAAGATCCGCATGTGCTCGCCGGCGTGCAGGCGGCCGTTGTAGAGGCTCCACAGCTCCGGGCGCTGCATCTTCGGGTCCCACTGGCCGAACTCGTCGCGGTGGGAGTAGACCCGCTCCTTGGCGCGGGCCTTCTCCTCGTCACGACGGCCACCACCGAAGGCAGCGGTGAAGCCCTCCTCCTCGATGGCGTGCAGCAGGGTGCCGATCTGCATCCGGTTGCGCGAGGTCTTGCCGTCGTCGACGATCACGCCGTTCGCGATCGCCTCGTCGACGCTCGCGACGATCAGCCGTACGCCGAGCCGGTTGACCCAGTTGTCCCGGGTCGAGAGGACCTCGGGGAAGTCGAAGCCGGTGTCGACCTGCAGCACCGGGAACGGGATCTTGGCCGGGTAGAAGGCCTTCTCCGCGAGCCGCATCATCACGATCGAGTCCTTGCCGCCCGAGAACATCAGGACCGGCTTCTCGAACTCCGCAGCGACCTCGCGGAAGATGTGGATCGACTCCGCTTCGAGCTGGTCGAGCTGACTCAGCTGGTAGTCGGCGTGGGTCTGGTTCATGGGGGCCTCTCGTGACTCTGCACCCTCCTGGGGCAGCGCACATCGTATCGAGTTCCAAGGTGAGCTCCGTCATCGTCTCACAGGAGTGGAACGTGTTCTAGTTTTACGCCTGAGCCTGATCGGTGCCGTGGCCGGTCGGGTCCGGAGCGGCCACGTCGTCGAGGATCGCACCGCCGATCGGTTCGGCCGCCCACGAGGTGATCCGCCAACCGGAAACGGGATCGCCCTCCAGAGCGATGCAGGCCGTGTTCGCCAGGCCCTCCTTGGCCATCGCGTGCGACTCGGCATCGGCGGCGCGGGCGGAGACCCAGGTCCGGATCGCGGCGCCGTGGCTGACCACGACAGCGACCGAGCAGCTCCCGGCGATCTCGGCGACGGCCGCGTCGTACCGGGCCAGGAACTCGTGCCCGCTCTCCGACCCGGCCATCCGGGTGTCGAACCGGCCGTCGATCCAGTCGGCGACGGTGGTGATGTACCCCAGGATCGAGGCCTCGTCGGTGGCCATCTCGTAGTCACCGGCCGAGATCTCCCGGAGACCGGCCAGCTCGCGCGGCTCGAGCCCGAGGGCGGCTGCCAGCGGTGCGGCGGTCTGGTGGGTCCGGGCCAGGGGGGAGACGAACAGGCCGTCGACCGGCTCGTCGGCGAGGACCTGGGCAGCCGCGTCCGCCTGGCGCTGCCCGAGGTCGGTGAGGTCCAGGCCCGGGAACGCGGTGTCGAGGGCACCGGAGGTGTTGCCGTGCGTCTGGCCGTGACGCAGCAGGAGGAGGCGCATGGGGGAGATGCTACGGACCCTTCGTGGCCCGCAGGTGAACGGTGCTGACGGGATCCTCCTCCAGCTCGGCGACCGTCGGTGCCCCGAACATCGGCAACCCCTGGCCCTTGCGCAGGAAGCCCCACACCACCGGGACCACCACCAGCATCGCGAGTCCGGTGACGCCGATCAGGATCGGGTGCGTCTGGTCGTCGCCGGCGCCGAGCGGAGCCCAGCCGGCCTTGTCGAGGAGGGCGAGCCCGGACATCGTCAGCACGATCACGATGCCGCGGCGGATCACCGACTGCGGCACCTTCGCCGCGAACCGGGCGCCGATCAGCGTGCCCGGGACCGAGCCGACGATCAGCGGCAGCGTGATGCTCCAGTCGAGACCGTTGACCATGATGTTGGAGACCGCCGCGGACAGCACCAGCGGCACTGCCTGCACCAGGTCGGTGCCGACCAGCTTCAGCGGCGACAGGGTCGGGTAGAGGATCAGCAGCGTCACCATGATCACCGAGCCGGAGCCGACGCTGGTCACGCCGACCAGCAGCCCGCCGACGGCGCCGACGATCACGGTCGGGACCGGGCGGATCACCGGGTCGTCGTCCGCCCCCTGGGTGCCGGCCCGGACCCGCACCAGCTGGATGTAGAGCCGGATCGCGTACGTCGCGGCAGCGAGCAGGAGCGCGAAGCCGATGCACTCCTTGAGCAGCGAGTCGACGTCCTTCTCGTCCACGAACCAGGACACCAGGTGCGGCCCGAGGAACGCGAACGGGACCGAGCCGAGCATCAGCCAACCGGCGAGGCGGAAGTTCGGGGACCCGTGCCTGGAGTGCACCAGGGCACCGCCGGACTTGTAGACAGCAGCCGCGGTCAGGTCGGCGGTGACGATCGCGGACGCGTTGCCGACGCCCAGGAAGATCAGCGCCGGTGTCATCAGCGCGCCGCCGCCCATGCCGGTCACCCCGACGATCAGGCCGACGAAGAAGCCGGCGGAGATGATCTGGGCAGCATTGCCGGAGAAGAGATCGTGCACGGGGTAGGGGTCCAAGTCTGTTGGTCAAGCAGAACGTGGGGTGAGCAGCTCCCTGCGGAGCTGGTTACAGGTCGAACGGCAGTACGGCGATCACGTCGCCGAGTGCATCCTCGATGGTGCGGCCGGTGGTGTCCACCCGTACCGCTGCGTCGGCCGGGACGTCGTACGGGCTGGAGATGCCGGTGAACTCCGGGATCTCGCCGGCTCGGGCCTTCGCGTAGAGCCCCTTGCGGTCGCGACGCTCGCACTCCTCCAGGGGGGTGGCCACGTGCACCAGCACGAACAGGCCGCCGGCATCGGTCACCATCGCGCGGACCTGCTGCCGGGTCTCGTCGAAGGGGGCGATCGGCGAGCAGATCGCGATCCCGCGGTGCCGGGCGATCTCGGCCGCGACCCAGCCGATCCGACGGATGTTGGTCTCGCGGTCCGCCTTGGAGAACGTCAGGCCGGCACTGAGGTTCCGGCGTACGACGTCGCCGTCCAGGCTGGTGACCGTGTGCCCACCCTTCTCCAGGATCAGGTCGAGCAGGGCCTGGGCGAGCGTCGACTTGCCGCTGCCGGACAGCCCGGTGAAGAACACCACCACGCCCGGCTGCTCCGGCTGGTCGGAGTCGATCACGTCGGCCACGGCGCTCGGGTAGTCCTCGCCCGATCCGGAGACGGCGAGCACGTCGCCGGGCGCGTAGGTCGCGGTGACCTGCTGGCCGAGGGTGTGGTCGAGCTCCGGATCGCCGTGCGAGGCCAGGCTCGCCGCCACCACCTCGGTGTCGCCGAGCAGGGCGGCAGCGGCCAGCGATGCCCGGACCAGGCCGACCGGGCTGATGCCCTGCGGGGTCCCGGTACCCACCAGCGCGAGCAGCACCACCGCGCGCCCCGCGCGGGCGTCGGTGATCGCGGCCAGGTCCTCGCTGGTCAGCGGCGCGGCGACCGGCACGGTCAGGGCACCGGCGTACCGGCTCCGGACCTCGGTCGGGGAGAGGTGCAACCGCCGGAACGGCCCGTACGCCGGAACCGCCAACGCGGTCAGCGAACCGGGCGTCCAGCGCGCGAGCGGCAGACCCTCGGGATCGACGAGCTCCAGCTCGGTCGACCCGGCGAGCTCGGTGCCGGGCTCGAGCCGGACGGGTCCGTCCGGGCTGAAATTCTCCCAAGGCGCCAGGCCGCCGTTGAGCAGCAGCTCGAGATCGTCGAGCTCGCGCGGGGACGGGCAGTACTGGGCGGCAGGCACGGCGCCATGGTGCCAGACCGCCAGCGTCGACCGGGCGACTTCTGGCGCTCCGAAGCGGCTGACCGGGCGAGATTTTCTGCCCGGCCGACGGTGGCTTGCTAGCACTGGTTTAGTTGAATCATCGCCTATTTACGGTCCGTGTGACTCGTTTCACCGTCTCGAAACTTGCAAGTGCTAGCAATAGTTAGCACCATGGAGCTGTGCCCAAGAAATCCAAGGTCGGACTGACCGTCGAGACGCTCGGGGGTTACCTGCGCGAGCAGCGTGACGCCGCCGGGATGTCTCTGCGCCAGCTCGCCGAGCTGGCGGGTGTCTCCAACCCGTACCTGAGCCAGATCGAGCGGGGACTGCGTCGGCCATCGGCCGAGGTGCTCCAGCAGCTCGCGAAGGCTCTGCGGATCTCGGCGGAACAGGTCTACGTCCAGGCGGGCATCCTCAGCCCGGACGACGACCAGGTCCGTTCCGTCGAGCTGGCCGTCCTGGCCGATCCGGTTCTCTCGGAACGGCAGAAGCAGGCGCTGCTCGAGATCTACCAGTCCTTCCGGGCTGCGGGCAACGAAGTTCCGACCCCCACCCCCATTGAAGACGTCCGGCCGGAAGACTCCGGCCTGGTCGCACCAACCGAAGGAAATTGAGATGGCGAAGACCCAGTTCAATACCGAGCAGATCAAGACCGAGGCCGTGAAGCCGCTGTTCGCCGTTGCCGGTGCCACCGAGCTCGCTGTCGAGTACGCCCGTGGCTACGCCACCGAGGCGCAGAAGGTCACCCAGACCCGGATCAGCGACGTCCAGGCCCGCGTCTCCGGCGTCCAGGCCCGGGTCGCGAAGGTCGACCTCGAGCCGAAGACCCTGCAGGCCCAGGCGAAGACCCAGCTCGACGAGCTCCAGGCCCAGGCCAAGGCTCGCGTCGACGAGTTCGGCACGCAGGCCAGGGACGCCCAGGCCAAGTTCGAGGCGCGTCTCGCCGACCTCCAGAAGGAGGCCAAGGAGTTCCCGGCCAAGTTCGAGACCAAGCTGAACGAGGCCCTCGAGGAGCTCAACACGACGTACGCCGACCTCGCCGCCCGCGGTGAGAAGTTCGTCGCCGCTCTCCGCAAGGACGGCGTCAGGGCCGTCGCCGCCGTGAGGCCCACGAAGAAGACCACCGCCAAGAAGGCGCCGGTCAAGAAGGCTGCTGCGAAGAAGGCCCCGGCCAAGAAGGCTCCGGCCAAGAAGGCCGCCAAGAAGGCCTCCTGAACCACCGCTCCACGACAAGAGCCCCCGGGTCCGCCCGGGGGCTTTTTCGCGCCCGCTTTCGTGCCTGTGTTGGCTCCCGTACGGCGGACACCCGGGCCTGCGCGCCTTAGGCTGGGCGGGTGGCGATCTACAACCTCCAGCTGAACTTCTTGTTCTTCGTCTTCGTCGCCCTGTTCCTCGTGAAGCTCTGGGCGATGGTCGACGCGGTGCTGCGCCCTGCCCAGGCGTTCGAGGCCGCTGACAAGCAGACCAAGACCGCCTGGCTGTGGATCACCGGCCTGGCTCTCGGCGCGCACGTCCTGCTCGGGTCCCTGACCCTCGAGCTGATCGGGACCGTCGCTGCGTTCGTGTACCTCCTCGACGTACGGCCGGCACTCGCCGCGCTGACCCGACGCCGATGAGCAGCGAGGTGACCGACGAGGTCCCCGCCGACGTCCCGGCCCAGGTCCCGGCCCAGTTCGAGATCCCGGCGCCGAACGTCCGCGGCCTGCGGATGAACCAGCGGATCCGGCAGATGCTGCTCGGCGTCTTCCTGCTCGACGCGGGCGTCCTGTTCGTGATGTCGGTGCTCGCCTGGGACTGGCGCAACGAGATCGACAAGTACTGGGCCTCGCAGCCCTACGACTTCAGCTGGGCCCCCTTGCTCGGGCCTGGACTGATCGTCGTCTGGCTGGTCTCGCTGGTCGTGATGGGCGCCTACCGGACCCGGAACTACGGAGCCGGGTTCGAGGAGTTCCGCTCGATCATCGTCGCGTCGGCGATCGCGTTCGGGATCGCCTGCATGGGCGGCTTCCTGTCCTACAACCAGCCCACCCGGGGCTATCCGCTGATCTTCTTCTTCGTCGGTACGCCGATGCTGCTGCTGGTCCGCTACATCGACCGGCTCACCCTGCACAGCGCCCGGGCCCAGGGTCGGCTGACGAACCGGGTGATCGCAGTCGGGTCTCCGATGGCCATCCAGGAGCTCGTCGAGGTCCTGAACCGCGCACCTTGGATGGGGTACCGCCTGGTCGGGATGTGCGTGCCGGGCGGGCACGACCCGCTCGACGTCGGGCTGCCGGTCTTCGGGGACATCGACGACGTCCGCCAGGTCGCGATCAACTCCGGCGCGGACGGCGTGATCGTCGCCGGTGGCTCCTACTCCTCGGCCGCCGACCTGCGCCGGCTCGGCTGGGCGCTGCAGGGCCTCGACCTCGACATGCTGGTGATCCCGTCACTGACCGACATCGCCGGCCCGCGGGTGCACATGCGGCACGTCGCCGGACTGCCGTTCGTCCAGGTCGAGGAGCCGCAGAGCGACCGGGCCGGTGGCTGGGTCAAGCGCTTCTTCGACCTCATCGTCGGGTCGGCCGTGGTGGTCTTCCTCTCGCCGTTGCTGGTCGCGACCGCGGTGATCATCTGGGCCCAGGACCGGGGCCCGGTCTTCTACCGCCAGACCCGGGTCGGCATCCACGGCGAAGAGTTCCAGATGGTGAAGTTCCGCTCGATGATCGTCAACGCCGAAGCCCTCCGGGCCTCGCTCGACGAGCACAACGAGGTCGACGGCGTCCTGTTCAAGATGGCCAACGATCCACGGATCACCCGGTTCGGCCGGTTCATCAGGAAGTACTCGATCGACGAGCTGCCCCAGCTGATCAACGTGCTCCGCGGCGAGATGAGCCTGGTCGGACCGCGGCCGCTGCTCCCGACCGACGTGGTCCGCTACGAGAAGGACACCCACCGGCGTGCTCTGGTCCGCCCCGGCATGACCGGTCTCTGGCAGGTCTCCGGTCGTTCGGACCTGTCCTGGGCCGAGTCGGTCCGGCTCGACCTGTACTACGTGGACAACTGGTCGATGGTGATCGACCTGGTGATCATGGTGAAGACTGTCAAGGCCGTCCTGGTGTCCGAAGGCGCCTACTGATCCGGGTCATCGCCTGACTCCGAAAGGCCCTGCATGTCCGCGCCCCTGCGTTCGGTCGCCCCGAAGATCGGCCCGAAGGTTGCTCTGGCGATCGGCGTGCTCGCCTCCGTGGTGCTGCTGGCCGGCTGCAGCTCCGGGTCCACCTCGGGTGGCGGCGGAAGCGGTGACGGAACCGGTGTCGGGCAGGACGGCGCGACCGCGACGCTGACCACCGCGACCTGCTGGACCGGCACGACCGCGGGTGCGGACCCGCAGAACATCCTGAAGGTCTCGAAGACGTTCGGCGTCGGCTACTTCGACACCGCGCACGCGCTGGCGAACCGGCCGGCCTTCGCGCGCACGGTCCCGTGCTCGGCGAAGCACGCGGTCGAGGTCTACAAGGCGGTCTCGCTGACCGACGTCACCCCGCACCTGTCCGGGTACGCCGCATTGCTGCGCCCGTCGACCCGGGCCTACCGCGCGATCGACTCCGCCGTCCGGCACGCCTGCATGAACGGCCTGCTCGTCAACGCCGCGGCCGACAGCGGCGCCGCAGGGGCATCGCTGCAGCCGGCGTTCCCTGCCGGGCTCACCCTCGGCTGGGCGCCGCCGTCGCCGGCGCAGTGGGCGAACGGGCAGCGCGTCTACGCCTGCACGCTCACCCAGACCGACCCGTCGCCGCTGCTCTACGCCTCGGTCTTCACCCGGGGCTTCCCGACCGGGGACCGCACCTGCATCAACAGCGCCTCGCTGATCTACGTCGACTGCGCCCGCAAGCACGACCGCGAACGGATCGCGGTCCTCGACGTCACTGCCGCCGTCCGGGCCGGCAGGCTGCCCGGGGCCTCGGCGATCCGGGTCGGGTCGCACGGCCGCTTCGTGAACCTGAGCCCGTCGACGTACGCCGCCCTGGACCGGGCCTGCACGGCGTACCTGCACGGAGTCTCCACGACGACCCGGCTGACCGGGGTCGCCGAGACCGACGCCGACCAGTGGCCCGCGCAGGACGGCTCGTTCGAGGTCTCCTGCGAGGCCGACACCGCGGCTCCGAAGAAGCCGCTGATCACCTCGGGCTCGGTCTACGACCGGTCCTGATCAGGCCTTGGCGGCCGAACGGGCGCGCGATGCCGTGCGGTTGCGCTCGCCGGCGTCCAGGATGACCTTGCGGATCCGGACGGCGTCCGGGGTCACCTCGACGCACTCGTCGTCGCGGCAGAACTCCAGGCACTGCTCGAGGCTCAGCTTCTTCGGCGGGATCAGCTTCTCGAAGTTGTCCGAGGTGGACGAGCGCACGTTGGTCTGCTGCTTCTCGCGGGTGATGTTGACGTCCATGTCGTCGGCGCGGGAGTTCTCGCCGATGATCATGCCCTCGTAGACCTCGGTGGTCGGGTCGACGAACATGACGCCCCGCTCCTGCAGGTTCGTCATTGCGTACGCCGTCGCGGCGCCGGTCCGGTCAGCCACCAGGGAGCCCTGCGAGCGGGACACGATCGGCCCGGCCCAGGGCTCGTAGCCCTCGGAGATGTGGTGGGCGATGCCGGTGCCGCGGGTCTGGGTCAGGAACTCGGTACGGAAGCCGATCAGGCCGCGCGAGGGAACCAGGAACTCCATCCGGACCCAGCCGGTGCCGTGGTTCACCATCTGCTCCATCCGGCCCTTGCGGACCGCGAGCAGCTGGGTGATCGCACCGAGGTGCTCCTCGGGGGCGTCGATGGTCAGGCGCTCGGTCGGCTCGTGCAGCTTGCCGTCGATCTCCTTGGTGACCACCTGCGGCTTGCCGACGGTGAGCTCGAAGCCCTCCCGGCGCATCTGCTCGACCAGGATCGCCAGGGCGAGCTCGCCGCGGCCCTGGACCTCCCAGGCGTCCGGGCGCTCGGTGGTGAGGATGCGGAGCGAGACGTTACCGACCAGCTCGCTGTCCAGCCGGTCCTTGACCAGGCGCGCGGTGACCTTGGTGTGCTTGGTCGGGCCGCGCCCGGCCAGCGGCGAGGTGTTGGTGCCGATGGTCATCGAGATCGCCGGCTCGTCGACGTGGATCAGCGGCAGGGCGACCGGGTTCTCCGGGTCGGCCAGGGTCTCGCCGATGGTGATGTCCGGGATGCCGGCGATGGCGACGATGTCGCCCGGGCCGGCCTCGTCGCCGGGCTTGCGCTCGAGTCCTTCGGTGACCAGGAGCTCGGTGATCTTGACGGTCTTGGTGGTGCCGTCGCGCTTCATCCAGGCGACGTTCTGGCCCTTCTTGAGGTGGCCCTCGTGGATCCGGACCAGGGCGAGCCGGCCGAGGAACGGGCTGGCGTCGAGGTTGGTGACGTGCGCCTGCAGCGGCGCGCCCTCGGTGTAGACGGGGGCCGGGATGGTCTCCAGGATCGTCTTGAACAGCGGCTCGAGGCTGTCGCCCTCGGGCATCGTGCCGTTCTCGGGCGCGGTCAGGCTGGCGATGCCGGCGCGCCCGGAGGCGTAGACGACCGGGAAGTCGAGGGCGTCCTGGCTGTGGGACTCGTCGAGCAGGTCCATGAACAGCTCGTAGGTCTCGTCGACGACCTCGGCGATCCGGGCGTCACCCCGGTCGGTCTTGTTGACCACCAGGATCACCGGCATGTCGGCGTTGAGCGCCTTGCGGAGCACGAAGCGGGTCTGCGGGAGCGGGCCCTCGGAGGCGTCCACGAGGAGCACGATGCCGTCGACCATCGACAGGCCGCGCTCGACCTCGCCGCCGAAGTCCGCGTGACCGGGGGTGTCGATGATGTTGATGACCATCGGCTTGCCGCCGCCGGCCGGACCCTCGTAGTGCACCGCGGTGTTCTTCGCGAGGATGGTGATGCCCTTCTCGCGCTCGAGCTCGCCGGAGTCCATCGCGCGCTCGCCGACGCCCTCGGCCTGGTGCGCGGAGAACGCTCCGGCCTGGAGGAGCATGGCATCGACCAGGGTGGTCTTGCCGTGGTCGACGTGGGCGACGATCGCCACGTTGCGCAGGTCGGAACGGGTGCTGGTAGCCATGAGCTGGTGGAGCCTTCCGGGCAGGGTGAGACAGGTCTCGTTTGTCTGATGCGTACGTCGAACGACGACCCCGAAGTCTATCGTGAGTCTTGTGTCCCCCTTGCCAACCGAGCCTGACCAGACCCGCTTCCGGATCCTCGTGGTCTGCGTCGGCAACGTCTGCCGCTCCCCGGTCGGCGAGCGGCTGCTGGCGGCCCGGCTGCCCGCAGAGCGGTTCGAGGTCTCGAGCGCGGGCGTCGGCGCGATGGTCGGCTACGCGATGAGCACGTACGCCGAGGCCGAGCTGGTCGGGTACGGCGGGGACGCGACCGGGTTCGCCGCCCAGCAGGTCACCCCGGCGATGATCCAGGCCTCCGACCTGGTCCTGACCGCCACCCGGGACCTGCGCTCGCAGGTCCTCGCCGAGTCGCCCGGCGCGCTGCGGCGTACGTTCACGATCCTCGAGTTCGCGGCCCTGGTCGAGATGGCCGAGGGTGACACCGGTCCCGACATCGTCCGCTGGGCGGGCGCGCACCGCTCCGCCGCCGGCGCGGTCGAGCAGGACGTCCCGGACCCGTTCCGGCAGGGCCCCGAGCTGCACGCGGCCGCGGCCAAGGCCATCAACGACGCCGTCCAGCAGATCGCGAAGGGCCTGGACCGTTGATCCGCCCGACGAGCGTCGCCCTCGCGATCGCCTCGGTCGGGCTTGCACTGACCACGGTCGTCGTCGTCCCCGACCGGGTCGCCGATCACACTGACACCGTGCTGGTCTCGGCTCCGGTGGTGCCGGCGCGGGTGCTCACCCCGAAGGCGAAGCCGCTCGCCGGGATCCGGATCGCTCTCGATCCGGGGCACCAGCTGGGCAACCACAACTTCCCGAAGCAGATCAACCGCCCGGTCCCGGCCGGTGGCTTCAAGAAGCCGTGCAACACCACCGGGACCGCGACGAACAGCGGGTACCCCGAGGCGACCGTGAACTTCGCGATCGCGACCCTGGTCAAGGCCCGGCTCGAGGCGCTCGGCGCCACCGTGCTCCTGACCCGGAGCAGCAACAGCCAGAAGCTCTGGGGGCCGTGCGTGAACAAGCGCGGTGAGTTCGGCGCGAAGGTCGACGCGCGCCTGACCGTGAGCCTGCACGCCGACGGGGCGCCCGCGAGCGACCACGGGTTCCACGTGATCGCCCCCACCCGGCGCAAGCCCTGGACCACCGACATCGCGACCGCCTCGCTGCGGCTGGCGAAGGCGCTGCGCTCCGGGCTCGACGGCGTCGGCCTGGCCCGCTCGAACTACATCGGCGGTGGGACGGCGCTCGACGTCAGGTCCGACCTCGGCACCCTGAACATGTCCGACGTACCGGTGGCGATGATCGAGATCGGCAACATGCGCAACGCCGCCGACGCCCGCCGGATGAAGGCCGCGAAGGGCCGGGTCCTCTACGCGAACGCCGTCGTCGCCGGGATCCGCACCTACCTGAACCGCTGACCTGTCTCAGCGGTCGAAGATCGGGCCGCGGTGCAGCTGGTGCTGGGCCGCTTGGGCGACCGGGCGCAGCACCAGCTCGTCGACGTTGACGTGCCGGGGGAGGGTGGCGATCCAGCGGACCGCCTCGGCCACGTCGGCCGCGACCAGCGGGGAGTCGACGTCGGCGTACACGGCGTCGGCCTTGTCCTGGTCGCCGAAGCGGACCAGCGAGAACTCCTCGGTGTGCACCATCCCGGGCGCGATCTCGGAGATCCGGATCGGCTCGCCGTTGAGCTCCAGGCGCAGCGTCTGGCTGACCGCGTGCAGGCCGTGCTTGGCTGCTGCGTAGCCGCCACCACCGGCGTACGCCGTCCGGCCGGCCGTCGAGCCGATGTTCACGATCAGTGCTTCGCCCGAAGCGCGCAGGGCGGGCAGCAGCGCCTTCGAGACCCGGACCACGCCGAGCACGTTCACCTCGAACATCTGCTGCCAACCGGCGAGGTCGGCCCCGGCGACCGGGTCCGAGCCGTAGGCGCCGCCGGCGTTGTTGACCAGGACGTCGAGCCGGTCCCCGACCACGGAGACGAGCTCCGCCACCGAGGAGTCCGCGGTCACGTCGCAGGTGACCGCGATCCCGTCGATCTCGGCCGCGAGGGCCTCGATCCGGTCGCTACGGCGTGCTGCGCAGATCACCCGGTACCCGGCCGCAGCCAGCGCACGGGCGGTGGCAGCCCCGATTCCGCTGCTCGCTCCGGTGACGACGGCCGTACGGACGGGGTGCTGGGTGCTCATCGCGCTCTCCGGGGGCTCTGGGTGGCTCTGCTGGCTCTTGGGTCGATCGGCCACATCCTGGCACGGGGAATGGGCAACAATGGCCGGTGGTTGTGGCAGGTGGTCGAGCAGGGGAGGTGGAGGCAGTGAGCGGTGACGGCTTCGGCGTGCAGCCGGTGGTCCTGCGACGGCTGGCGATGATCAGCCTGCACACCTCACCGCTCGAGCAGCCGGGGACCGGCGACGCCGGCGGGATGAACGTGTACGTCACCGAGGTCGCCCGGCAGCTGGCCGGCCGCGGCATCGAGGTCGACATCTTCACCCGCGCGACCGACTCCCAGCTCCCGGCGCTGGTGCCGCTGACCGCGGGCGTGAACGTCCGGCACATCGTGGCCGGGCCCTTCGAGGGCCTGGCCAAGGACGAGCTGCCCGGTCAGCTCTGCGTCTTCGCCCGCGAGGTGCTCCGCACCGAGGCCCAGTACGACGTCGGCCACTACGACGTCGTGCACAGCCACTACTGGCTCTCCGGC
Organism: Marmoricola sp.; assembly: GCA_025965315.1. GTDB lineage: Bacteria > Actinomycetota > Actinomycetes > Propionibacteriales > Nocardioidaceae > Marmoricola. The sequence goes on along the minus strand of JAOPXD010000019.1, from coordinate 6,041 downwards.
CAGGTGGGCGCGCTGGCCCGTGACCGCTGGGGCGTCCCGCTGGTGCACTCGATGCACACGATGGCGAAGGTGAAGAACAACCTGCTCGCCGAGGGCGACGCTCCCGAACCGCAGGCGCGGGTGATCGGCGAGGAGCAGGTGGTCGCGGCGGCGGACATGCTGATCGCCAACACCGACGACGAGGCCAAGGACCTGATCAACTGCTACGACGCCGATCCGGCCCGCGTCGAGGTCGTGCACCCCGGCGTCGACCTGAACGCGTTCCGGCCCACCTCGATGGCGGCCGCGCGCGCCCGGCTGGGCCTGCGCCAGGACGCCGAGGTGCTGCTGTTCGTCGGTCGGATCCAGCCGCTGAAGGCCCCCGACGTGCTGCTCCGTGCGGCGGCCGACCTGGTCGCGCGCGACCCTGCCCTGCGCCCGCGCCTGGTGGTCGCGGTCGTCGGCGGACCGTCCGGCACCGGGCTCGAGCACCCGAGTGCACTGGTCGAGCTCGCGGGTTCGCTGGGGATCGCCGACCTGGTGAAGTTCGTGCCCCCGGTACGGCGTGACGAGCTCGTCGACTGGTACGCCGCGGCCACGCTGGTCTGCGTGCCGTCGTACAACGAGAGCTTCGGGCTGGTGGCGGTCGAGGCGCAGGCCGTCGGCACTCCCGTCGTCGCCGCTGCTGTCGGCGGGCTGACCACGGCCGTCGCGGACCGGCACTCGGGCTACCTGGTCGAGGGTCACGACCCCGCCGACTATGCCCGGGTCTTCGCCCGGATCATCGATGCGCCCGCGCTGCGTGCCGAGCTCTCGGCCGGTGCCGTGGCGCAGGCGTCCGCCTTCAGCTGGGAGCGGACCGCGGACGCGACCCTCGAGGTCTACCGCCGGGCGGTGCGCTGGATGTCGGCCGAGTCGGTGCGATGAGCGACGCGGCTGCGGTCATCCGGGACGCGCTGATCGAGGGTGAGCACGAGTGGGAAGAGCTGACCGAGGGCACCTTCGACGTGGTGCTGCCCGGTGAGCGGAAGCTCAAGACCCCCGTCCGCCTCGAGGTCGGCACGCACGCGCTGAGCGTGCACGCGTTCGTCTGCCGCAAGCCCGACGAGAATTTCGAGGGCGTGTACCGGTGGATGCTCGAGCGGAACATGAAGATGTTCGGGATCGCGTTCGCGCTCGACGCTCTCGGCGACATCTTCCTGGACGCGCGGCTGCCGCTCTCGGTGGTCAACGCCGAGGAGGTCGACCGGCTCCTCGGCTCGGTGCTCACCTACGCCGACGAGTCGTTCAACGTGCTCCTCGAGCTCGGCTTCTCGACGTCGATCCGCAAGGAGTGGGAGTGGCGGATCGCGCGCGGCGAGCCGACCGCGAACCTCGAGGCGTTCCGCGGCTGGCTCGAGCACCCGCAGGACTGAAGTCGTCCGGATATCGACGTACGACGACCGAAAACCGCGTGCCACCGGTGACGCGACTCGCCTAGGTTCGATGCGTGACCACGTTGCCGCGCGCCGCCGAGACCCCAGCGAGCACCGTGGCCCCGCCGGCCTGGCAGCCGCCGGCGGCGATCGGCGTCACCCTGGTGCTCTGGGCCTCGGCGTTCGTGGCGATCCGGCACCTGGGCCACGACGTCACGCCGGGAGCACTCTCGCTCGGTCGGTTGTCGATCGCTGCGGTGGCGTTGTCGCTGCTGCTGGTCCGGTCAGAGCGGCACCGGTTCACCCGCACCGAGGTGCTGCTGCTGCTCGGCTGCGGGATCGCCTGGTTCGGCATCTACAACCTCGCCCTGAACTCCAGCGAGCAACGGATCGACGCAGCGACCGCAGCGATGGTGGTCCAGGTCGGGCCGATCCTGATCGCCCTGCTGGCCGCGCTGTTCCTCGGCGAGAAGCTGACCGGCTGGCTGGTCCTCGGGATGGCGATCGCGTTCGGCGGGGTCGTGGTGATCGGCGGCGCGATGCGCGGCAACGGTGGCTCGGACCTCAACGGGGTCCTGCTCGCGCTGCTCGCTGCGGCGACGTACGCGATCGGTGTGGTCTGCCAGAAGGTGCTGCTGCGCCGGCTCTCCGGTCTCGAGGTGACCTGCTACGCCTGCTGGATCGGCGTGGTCGTCTGCCTGCCCTGGGTCGGCGACCTGCACCACGTGGTGCAGCACGACAGTGCCCGGACGCTGCTGCTGATCGTCTACCTCGGTCTGTTCCCGACGGCGATCGCGTTCAGCACCTGGGCGTTCGCGCTGCGGCACACCGATGCCGGCAAGCAGTCGCTGACCACGTTCCTGGTCCCGGCGATCGCGACGGTGATGGCGTGGCTGCTGCTCGACGAGGTGCCGCCGGCGCTCGCGTTCGTCGGTGGTGCGATCTGCATCGCGGGCGTGCTCGTCACCCGGCGTAAGCAGCCAGTACGTCGGCGCAGCCTGCGTCGAGCTTGAGCGTCGCCAGCTCGTCACCCCGGGTCGCGCCCCGGTTCACGATCACGATCGGGATCCCGCGCTGGTGGGCCTGCTTCACGAAGCGGCGACCGCTGAAGACGTGCAGCGACGACCCGAGGACGACCAGCGCCTCGGCCGTCCCGACCAGGTCCTGGCAGTGCCCGACGCGTTCGGCCGGAACGTTCTCGCCGAAGAAGATCACGTCCGGTTTGAGGTCGCCGCCGCAGGCGTCGCACGGTGCCGGGACGAAGGTGGCGGTCTCCTCCAGGGCGACATCCCCGTCGGGCAGGACCACCAGGTCCTCGGCGGTGAATCCGGGGTTCAGGTCGGCCAGTCGCTGCTGCAGCAGGGCTCTGGACGACGAACCGCGGCAGCCCAGGCAGATGACGCCGTCGAGGCGTCCGTGCAGGTCGACCACCTCGCGGTGCCCGGCTGCAGCGTGCAGGCCGTCGACGTTCTGGGTGATCAGACCGGTGAGCCGGCCCTGTGCCTCGAGCCCGGCGAGGATCTGGTGGGTGGCGTTCGGTTCGGCGCGGCCCATCGAGGACCAGCCGAGGTACGCCCGGGCCCAGTACCGCTGCCGGGACGCTTCGCCACGGCGGAACTCGGCGAGCGTCATCGGCGTACGGACGGGTGCGCCGGGTCCGCGGTAGTCGGGGATGCCCGAGTCGGTGGAGACGCCCGCCCCGGTCAGGACCAGCCAGCGGCGGTCGCCGAGGACGTCGTCGATCGAGGACGTCGACAGGGCCGGGCTGCTCACGGAACCATTGTTGCTCGCGGGCCTACAGGTCGAGCTTGTACCCGAGCCCGCGGACGGTGGTGAGGTACTTCGGGTCGGCCGGGCTGGGCTCGATCTTGGCGCGCAGCCGCTTGACGTGCACGTCGAGGGTCTTGGTGTCGCCGACGTAGTCGGAGCCCCAGACCCGGTCGATCAGCTGACCACGGGTGAGCACCCGGCCGGGGTTGCGCAGGAACATCTCGAGGAGCTCGAACTCCTTGAGCGGCAGCCGGACGTCCTGGCCGTCGATGGTCACCACGTGCCGCTCGGTGTCCATCCGGACCGGACCGGCCTCCAGCGTCATCGGCGCCAGGTCGGGTTCGGTGCCACGGCGGAGCACCGCGCGGATCCGGGCGACCAGCTCGCGCGGGGAGTACGGCTTGGTGACGTAGTCGTCGGCCCCGAGCTCGAGGCCCACGACCTTGTCGACCTCGTCGTCCTTGGCGCTGACCATGATCACCGGGACGTTGGAGGTCTGCCGGATCTGCCGGCACACCTCTGTCCCGGGCATGCCGGGCAGCATCAGGTCGAGCAGCACGATGTCAGCGCCGGCGCGGTCGAACTCGGCGAGGGCGTCCGGGCCGGTGGCGGCGATGGCGACCTCGAACCCCTCCTTGCGGAGCATGTACGACAGCGCGTCGCTGTAGCTCTCCTCGTCCTCGACGACCAGTACTCGGGTCATGGGGTTGCCTCCAGGGCGTTGGTCTCGAAGCTGGTGGTGGTTGTCTTGCGTGGCAGGGTCAGCGTGAACGTCGACCCCTGTCCCTCCACGGACCAGACACGGACATCGCCGCCGTGCGAGGCGGCGACGTGCTTGACGATGGACAGGCCGAGTCCGGTGCCACCGGTGGACCGGTGCCGGGCCGGGTCGACCCGGTAGAAACGTTCGAAGATCCGGTCGATCTCGCCGGCCGGGATGCCGATCCCCTGGTCGGTGACCGAGAGGTCGACGGTGGTGTCCCCGCCCCGGGCCGAGACCACGATCGAGGAGCCTTCGGGTGAGTACGCGATCGCGTTCGCGACCAGGTTGCCGACCGCGACCGCGACCTGCTCCCGGTTGCCGAGCAGGGTCAGCTGGCGCTGGCCGTTGTGCACCAGGCTGATGTCCTTGGCGCCGGCATCGGTCAGGTTCTCGTCGATCGCGCGGCTGATGATGGTGTCGACCGCGACGGCCACCGGCTCATCGAGCGGGTCGTCGCCCTGGAGGCGGGAGAGCTCGATGATCTGCTGCACCAGGCGCGCGAGACGCTCGCTCTCGGTGTGCATCCGTCGCGCGAACCGCTGCACCGCCTCCGGGTCGTCGGAGGCGTCGATGACGGCGTCCGACAGCAGCCGGATCGCCCCGACCGGCGTCTTCAGCTCGTGGCTGACGTTGGCCACGAAGTCGCGGCGGATCGACTCGACCCGGCGCTCGCGGGTGCGGTCCTCGACCAGGGCGAGGACCAGGTGCGAGCTCAACGGGGCGACGCGTGCGGTCACGTGCCGCGGCGGGACCCCCGGTGCGCGCTGCATCACGACCTCGGTCTCGCGGATCTGGCCGTCCCGGCGTACCTGCTGGACGAGCTCCTCGAGCTCGCGTACGGCGATCCGCCGGTCGCGGACCAGGCCCATCGCGATCGCGGGGGCGGACGCCTTGAGCACCTCGTCGCTGGCGTCGACCACGAGCGCGCTGCTGCGCAGCACCGAGAGAACCGCGGCAACACCGGGTGGCAACGCGGGTGCTGCCGTGACCCGGGGACGGGTCTGGTTCTCGCTGATCCTCCACGCCAGCACGACACCTGCGCCGAGGACTGCGCCGAGGAGGGCGAACAGCAGCGCCTGGGTCGTCGAGCTCACGTCAGCGATCGTACGCAGGGTTTCACCTGCTGTTCGGCCGTGCGCCGTCGCTTTCAGGGACTGTTCGCCCCCCGTTCATGAATCGACGCTCTTTGTTCACCGGCCCGATTTAGGGTATTGACCATGCGCGATGCCTACGCCGACCAGCTCGACTCGATCCGGGACGACCTGCTCACCATGACCAGACTCGTCGGGAACGCCGTGTCACACGCCACCACAGCGCTCCTGGACGGGGACGCCGTGATCGCCGAGAAGGTGATCTCCGACGACGCCGCGGTGGATGCCCTGCGGGTCACCATCGAGAACCACAGCTTCGAGCTGCTCTCGCTCCAGAACCCGGTCGCGGGTGACCTGCGGATGCTGGTCGCCTCGCTCCGGATGGTCAGCGAGTTCGAGCGGATCGGCGACCTGGCGGTCCACGTCGCCAAGATCGCCCGGCTGCGCGTCCCCGAGGTCGCCGTCCCCGACGAGGTCGTCCCGATGATCGCCCGGATGGCTGCGGTCGCCGAGGTGATGATCGCCAAGGTCGGTCACGTGATCGCCGACTCCGACATCGCCGCCGCCGAGGAGCTCGAGGAGGTCGACGAGGAGATGGACCGCCTGCGCCGCTCCTCGTTCCGCGAGCTGCTCGGATCGGACTGGAAGCACGGAGTCGAGCCCGCCGTCGACATCGCCCTGCTCGGCCGCTACTACGAGCGGATCGCCGACCACACCGTCTCGATCGCCCGCCGGGTGGTCTTCCTGGTCACCGGCGAGCAGCCGACGTACCTGAGCTGAGCGCTACCAGGAATCCCAACTTAAGTTGGGAAACTCCCGCTTCCACACTGAAACATTGGTGTGGAGGCGGGAGTTCTTGTATGCCGGTGGCCGCTGACCTTCGAACCGCGGCAGGATTCCCAACTTAAGTTGGGCGGTCTCGTGCCGTGGTTGCAACACGGTGGGGTTTCAGGGTGCCAGAAGTAGTAGCGCGATGAGTTCGTCGGGCTTGGCGTAGTCGAGGCGTTTGCGGGGTCGGTCGTT
>JAOPXD010000018.1 GCA_025965315.1 Marmoricola sp. | reverse complement strand
GCTGTGGAGCCGCGAGCGGGCGTAGAGGCTGAACATGTGACCGCCGACGATCGTCGGCCGGTGGCACAGGTCGCCGAAGACGACCGCGCGCATGATGCCCTCGGGCTCGCACACGACGTCGTCGTCCATCATCAGGGCGTACGTCGCGGTGCCCTTGCGCAGCGACTCGAGCTGGCCACGGGCATAGCCGCCCGAGCCGCCGAGGTTGCCCTGCTCGATCATCCGGAGCCGGTCGCCCAGCGCCGCCTGCGCGGCCGGGAAGAACTCGGAGTCGGCCACCTTCTGGGTGCCCTGCTCCATCACCAGCACCTCGTCGACCAGCGCGTTCACGTCGGCGTCCTCGCCGACCTGCGCGATCAGCGCGGCGCAGAAGTCCGGTCGGTTCATCGTGGTGATGCCGACCGTCACCGAACCGACCTCGGCCCGGTCGTCCGGGACCTCGGCGGTCCAGGTGGCTTCCTCGATCACCGCTGCCTCGTCGCCGGCCACGACGTCGAACCAGTACCAGCCACCGTCGACGAAGGGGGTCAGCGTCAGGTCGAAGGACGCCGAGCTCGGGCCCTCGGTCTCGCACGTCCACCCGTCGACGCGCTGCGAGCGCCCGTTGGCCATCGAGCGGTACACGATCACGCTCGCGCCCGCTCCGCTGAGGGTCAGGTCGAGGCGGACCTCGTCGACGATCGTCCACCGGCGCCAGTAGCTGGCCGGGAAACCGTTGAAGTACGTGCCCAGCGAGATCCGGCTGGAGGCCTCGACGCGCAGCCGGTGCCGGTCCAGGATCGCGTCCGGGTGCAGCGAGGTCCCCGACGAGATCGCCTGTCGTGACGCAGCCTTGTTCACCTTCTGCGCAGTCTGGTTGGTGCCGATCGTCTCCTTGTCGGCATCGAGCATCGCGTCCTCGGTGTCGACGTACAGCGGTACGACGTCGAGGTCGCGGTCGGCCGGCAGCACGAAACGCTGCAGCACCCGCCGTACGGTTGCGGTCCCTGTCTTAGTCGCCATCGACGCCTCCGGACTTGAGCTCCGCGCCTTCGGCGAAGTGTGGCTTGAGCTTGTTCTCGTACATCGACAGCGCGGAACCGATCGCCATGTGCATGTCGAGGTACTTGTAGGTGCCGAGCCGGCCACCGAAGAGCGTCAGCGGCTCCTTGGTCGCCAGGTCCCGGTACTTCAGGAGCTTCTCGCGGTCCTCGGCGGTGTTGACCGGGTAGTACGGTTCGTCGTCCTCGGTCGCGAAGCGCGAGTACTCGTGCACGATCACGGTCCTGCCCGGAAGGTTCGTCTTCTCGCGCTCCGGGTGGAAGTGCTTGAACTCGATGATCCGCGTGAACGGCACTTCCTGGTCGTTGTAGTTGACCACGCCGGTGCCCTGGAAGTCGTCCACGTCGACGACCGATGCCTCGAGGTCGACCGTCCGCCACGAGAGCCGCCCCTCGGAGTTGCCGAAGTACTCGTCGACCGGGCCGGTGTAGACGATCGGGACACGGCCCTGGAATTCGTCGCGGACGGTGAAGAAGTCGGTGTCGAGACGGATCTCGATGTTCGGGTGCTCTGCCATCGTGGTCAGCCACGCCGTGTAGCCGTCCGTCGGGAGGCCCTCGTAGGTGTCGCTGAACCAACCGTTGGCGAACGTGTACCGGACCGGGAGGCGCGTGATGATGTCCGCGCTGAGCTCCTGGGGATCGGTCTGCCACTGCTTGGCGGTGTAGCCCTTGATGAACGCCTCGTAGAGCGGGCGTCCGATCAGGCTGATCGCCTTCTCCTCGAGGTTGGTCGCGTCCGCGGTCGCGAACTCGCTCGACTGCTCGGCGATCAGCGCGCGGGCCTCGTCGGGCGTGTGCGACTTGCCGAAGAACTGGTTGATCAGCGCCAGGTTCATCGGCAGCGAGTAGACCTGGCCCTGGTACTTCCCGAAGACCTTGTGCCGGTAGTCGGTGAAGGTCGTGAACCGGTTGACGTACTCCCAGACCTTCTCGTTCGAGGTGTGGAACAGGTGCGCGCCGTACTTGTGCACCTCGACGTTCGTCGCCGGGTCCCGCTCCGAGTAGGCGTTCCCGCCCAGGTGGTGACGTCGCTCGAGGACGAGCACCTGGAGTCCGAGCTCGTTGGCGCAGCGCTCAGCAATGGTCAGACCGAAAAATCCGGATCCGACGATGACGAGATCGGGGTCCACACACACTCCTCTAGGCACGGCGCCCGCCGGGAACATCGGGGCAGGCTCCGCGAAGGCACCGGGAGCCCGGCTCAGTCTAGCCGCGCGGCTGCCCGGTCCTGTTCGCCAACAGGCGGCGGTAGGCGACCTTTCTCACACCCTCCGGCACCAGCCGGTACCCACCCCGTACGGCGACGTTGCGGGCGAATTCGGTGCGCGTGGTGATCCCGAGCTGACGGAACCGCTTCTGGAGCCGCAGCTCGCTGCGCAGCAGCTCCGACCCACCCCGACGGGCGTAGGCGCCAGCCCCGACCCGGTAGCTCACCAGCGGCTCGGCGAGGTTGGCCGGCACGGCACCGCCCTCGACCATCCGGGTGAACAGCAGGTAGTCCTCGAGCAGCGCCATGTCGGTGTAGCCGCCGGCGGCGAGGACCGCGCTGCGCCGGTAGACCACGGTCGGGTGGTTGAACGGGTCCCGGAACCGGATCACCCGGCGGATCTCGTCCGGGTCGGTCGGCGGCGTACGGCGTCCGACCACGTCGTCGACGTGCTCGCCGAACTCGATCAGCCCGGAGCCGACGATGTCGGCGCCGGCCTCGATCAGCGGCAGCTGGAGCGCGAACCGCTCGGGTGCGCTGACGTCGTCGGCGTCCATCCGGGCCACGATCTCGTTGCTGCTGACCGCCAGCCCCGCGTCCAGCGCCGGCCCGAGCCCGATGTTGTCGACCAGCGCCAGGTGGTTCACCGGGATCGCGCTGGTCGCGACGATCCGGGCGATCTCGGCGGCCAGCGGACCCGGGACCGGGCCGTCCTGGACCAGGACGACCTCGGCCGGCGGTCGGGTCTGGGCCGTGGTCGAGGACTCGAACGCGTGCCGGAGGTAGGCCGGGTCGTCACCGGCGTAGGTGCTGATCAGCAGGGTGAACGGCTCGCCGCCGGAGAGCTCACCGGCGGCCGGTCTCGCCCCGGCCAGGACCTCGGCGTTGGAGCGCGGTCGTCGCAGCCCGGCGACCAGGCCGCGACCCAGCGCACGACGCAGCGTCGTCCGGTCCTCGGAGCCGCTGAACGTCCGCGCCCAGCGGCGCGCGGTGGCTGTGGAGTACAGGGCGCGCTCGCCGATGCTGAGGCTCTGGGAACGGGAGAAGACCCAGAGCTTGTTGCGGACCTCGAAGTAGAACCGTTCCCCCGGGTCGACGTCGGTGGAACCGAACACCTTGGTCTTGTGCACCACCACGCTGGAGGGGCAGGCCAGGCCGACGCCGTCACGGATCAACCGGGTGGAGTACTCGAAGTCGTCGTTCCAGAGGAAGTAGTCGGCGACCGGGAGGCCGCGCTCGCGGATCCGGGAGGCGTCGCACATGATCGAGACGAACGACGCCGAGCGGATCGGGATCGCGCCGACCGCGGCCGCTGCAGCGGACTCGGCCGGGGTCACCCCGGGCTTGGTGCGCGGGGTGTTCATCGGGTGGTCGCGGCCATCGGTCCAGATCACCCGGCTGGCGAGCACCGCCGGTCGCTGATCTGGGTCGTGGACCGGGTAGTCGGTCCAGGCCGCGACCAGCTCGGCCGCCGCCGTAGGCGTCGGCACGGTGTCGTCGTCGAGGAGCCAGACCAGGTCGGGGTGGTGACCGAGCGCGGTCTCGATGCCCACCGTGAAACCGCCCGCTCCACCGGTGTTCTCGCGCAGGCGCACCACGTCCAGGCCGACCCTGCCCTCGGAGGCGGCGGCCCAGTCCGACTCCAGCAGGGCAGCGGTGCCGTCGTCGGAGGCGTTGTCGATCACGACGATCGCGGCCGGGGCGTGCGTCTGGGCGCGCAGCGCGTCGACGGACTCGGTCAACAGGGCGTGCCGGTTCCAGGTCACGACGACCGCGACGACGCGCGGTGACCCTTCCAGGGACTCAGCAGGCACGACGAGCACCCTATGCCGGGTCGGCACCGGGGTTCCGCACCGGCATCAGCAGGCGGAGCCGAGGTTCGCGGCCTGGTTGGCGGCGTACCCGGTGTGCAGGCTTCCGTACGCGCCGCCGGTCATCACACCGCCCTGCGACTTCTTGCCGGTACCGGACTTGGTCGAACCAGCGCCTGCGACGTGCTTCGGCGGGTGGATCGCGTTCTGCACCGTGCTCCTGATCTTCGCGATGTCCGGGTGTCCGGTGTTGATCAGCGGAGGCACGAAGGACACCGTGCGGACCGGCTGGCTGCGGGCCTTCAGCGCCAGGCTGACGAAGTGGTCGATCTCCGACCGCGGGATGTTCGTCGAGATCAGCGCCTTGCTGGCATTCGCGATCTTCTCGAACTTCAGGACCACGGTCTGCGGGCTGAGCTGGTGCAGCATCGCGTTCATCACGCACTTCTGCCGGGCCATCCGCGAGTAGTCGTCGGCAGCCACCCGCGAGCGCGCGAACCAGAGGGCGTCGAACCCGTTGAGCTTGCGCACGCCGGGCTGGATGTAGCCGCTGATCGGAGCCCCGATGCCGCCGATCGGGATCCGGTCGCGCACGTTGAGGGTGACGCCGCCGACCGCGTCCACCATCTTCTGGAAGCCCTTGAGGTTCACCATCGCGAAGTAGTTGATCTTCAGGCCGGTGATGCCCTCGATCGCCTCCGAGGTGGCCTCGACGCCGGGGTACCGGACGCCCTTGAACAGCGGCCGGTGGTCGCCGGCCCAGGTCGCGAGCGAGTTCAGCTCGCACTGGCTGCCGCAGTTGTAGCCGTCCGGGAACTGCTGGGCCATGATCGAGCCCTTGGCGAACGGGAAGTTGAGCATGTTGCGCGGCAGGCCGAACAGGATCGTCCTGCCGGTGTTCTCGTCGATGCTCGCGACCGTCATCGAGTCGGTGCGCATGCCCCAGCGATCCGCACCCGAGTCACCGCCGAGCAGCAGCACGTTGTAGCGCCCGTCGTGCGCCGCGGTGACCTTCCCGTTGCCGAAGACCGCCGTCAGGAAGTCCTTCTGCACGGTGACGACGTGCGAGGCGAAGAGCAGGCTGCCGGCGACGGCGAAGCAGAGAGCGCCGTTGATACCGACCATCGCGAGCCGCTGCTTCTGCTGCAGCGCCAGCGGGTCGCCGATCCGCCAGGCGTCGACGAACAGGAACGCCCATCCGATCGCGAGGCCCATCAGCACGAACCTGACGATCCCGAGCATGAAGGTGTCGGTCGAGAACCAGATCACGAACGTGTGCGACATCAGGCTGATCGCGATGAACAGCACCACGGAGGCGACGAGGGCGAACCAGATCCGCATCGCGGTGCGACCGACGTCCTTGCGCCCGGCGACCAGCTGGGCAGAACCCGGCAGCACCAGCGTCATCAGCATCAGGGCCACTGCTCGCCGGAAGCGGATCCGCTCGATGGCGTCCCGCGACTTGGGCGCGCCAGTGTCGACCGCACGTTCGAACCGCATGGCGCTCAGTATCACCAGTCACAGCAGCCACACCCGTGACGCCGCGCCGGAGGTCTACCGGTTCTGGTGCCCCTGCCGGTCGACCAGGATCTCCTGCTTGCGGGCCAACCGGTGGGCCCGCCGGATCTCGGCCTCCCGCACGCGCCGGATCTCGTCGGGAGTCTCCGGGAGCAGCGGCGGCACCTCGCGAGGGCTGCCGTCGGGGTCGACCGCGACGAAAACCAGGTACGCCGAGGCGACGTGCACCGGCGCCGTACCGGCCTGGTTCCACGGCTCGGTCTCCACCCGTACGCCGACCTCCATCGAGGTCCGCCCGGCCCAGTTGACCTGCGCCGTCGCGCGCAGGATGTCGCCGACCTTGACCGCGGCCAGGAACGCCATCTCGTCCATCGCCGCGGTCACGGCCGGGCCTCCGCTGTGCCGACCGGCCGCCGCACCGGCGGTCGAGTCGACCAGGCGCATCACCTCGCCACCGTGCACGTTGCCCAGCAGGTTCACGTGGGTCGGACCGGCCAGCAGCGTCAGGGCGACCCGCCCGTACGCAGGAGACAGCGGATTCATGGTCGAACGGTAGCGGCCGAGGGCAGCGGACCGGCCCTGTAACGTCGGGCCCATGCCGGACAGCCCTTCCGACCCGCCGGAGTACGACTGGCTCTTCGGGAAGAAGCCTCCGGTGCCGTCGACCCCGCCGGCCGAGGTCGAGCACACCCAGGTCCTTCCCCGCCCGACGTCGACCCCCGCCACGACCTCGGGGTCCGCGATCTCCCCGCCGGCTCCGCCGTCGCGCCCGGCCTCCCCGCCGGTCACGCCCGGCACGACTCCGCCGACGAAGCGCCGGCGCCCGCCGTACGGGAAGATCGTGCTGGTGCTGCTGATCGCGTGGATCGCGTACGTGGTCGCGGTCCCGACGATCGCCTGGAAGAAGGTCGACAAGGTCGACGCCTTCCCGAGCGCGGGCCGGCCCGCGGACCAACCCGGGACGACGTACCTGCTGGTCGGGTCCGACAGCCGCAAGGGCCTGAGCCGTGCGGAGAACCGCAAGCTGGGCACCGGCGGCGTCGGTGATGTCGGCCAACGCACCGACACGATCATGCTGCTGCACACCGGCGGAGGGAAGCCGCTGCTGCTCTCGATCCCGCGGGACTCGCTGGTCCCGATCCCCGGTCACGGCACCACCAAGATCAACGCTGCGTTCGCGTACGGCGGCCCGAAGCTGCTGATCAGGACGATCGAGCAGGACACCGGTGTCCGGGTCGACCACTACGTCGAGATCGGCTTCGGCGGCTTCGTCAACTCCGTCGACGCGGTCGGCGGCATCACGATCTGCCCGGAGAAGAGGATGGTCGACCGACGCGCCAACCTGCGGATCCGCAAGGGCTGCCAGCAGGTCGACGGCGTGACCGCGCTCGGGTACGCGCGATCCCGGCACACCGAGGCGCTCGGCGACATCGCCCGTGCCCGGCACCAGCGCGAGGTGGTCAGCGCGATCGGTGCGAAGGTGAAGTCGGTGTGGAGCGTGCTCAACCCGTGGCGCTACTCGAGCCTGATCAACGCCGCCACCGGGTCGCTGACCGTCAGCCAGGGGACCGGCGTGCTGGACATGGCGAACTTCGCCCGGGCGATGACCAAGGTGAACGGCTCCAGCGGTCTGACCTGCTCCATGCCGATCCGCGACCTCGCGGTGCACTGGGACCACCAGCGCGCACTCGCCCTGCTCCAGCACATCAAGACCAACCACACCGACAACATCCCCAAGAACCTCTGCACCCCGACAGGACTGATCCAGTGACTTCTCCGGCGACCTTCGAGACCCTCGAGCTGACCGTCGACGACGACGGCATCGCGACGCTGCTGCTGAACCGTCCCGAGGCGCTGAACTCGTTCACGGTGACGATGGCCCGCGAGCTCGAGCGGTTCTTCCTCGATGCGGCCGAGGACGACGCGATCAAGGCGATCGTGGTGACCGGGTCCGGGCGTGCCTTCTGCGCCGGCATGGACCTGTCGGCGGAGGGCAACGTGTTCGGCCTCGACGAGGACGCCGCACCGACCCCGGCCGACCTGCGGGACCGGCTCACCGAGGAGCCGTTCCAGTCCGGGGTCCGCGACACCGGCGGCAAGGTCACCCTCGCCATCCACGCCTGCCCCAAGCCGGTGATCGCCGCGATCAACGGGCCGGCGGTGGGGATCGGCGCCACGATGACGTTGGCGATGGACCTCCGGCTCGCCTCGACGAAGGCCCGGATCGGGTTCGTCTTCGGCAGGCTCGGCATCGTGCCGGAAGCGGCGTCGACCTGGTTCCTGCCCCGGATCGTCGGTATCCAGCAGGCGCTCGAGTGGGTGTTCTCGGCCGAGATCATCACCGGCGAGCAGGCGCTGGCGGGCCGGCTGGTCCGCTCGGTGCACGAGCCCGAGGACCTGTTGGCGGCGGCGTACGACCTGGCGCGTTCCTTCGTGGTCGGCCGGTCGCCGGTGGCACTGGCGCTGGCCAAGCAGATGCTCTACCGCAACTCCTCGCTGGAGCACCCGCTCGAGGCGCACCGTGCCGACAGCCTGGCGATGTGGCACACCTCGGTCGGCGACGGCAAGGAAGGCGTTGCTGCGTTCCTGGAGAAGCGCGACGCCGTGTTCACCAGCAAGGCCAGCGAGACTCCTGCGATCTACTGAACGTCACAGTTTCGCGGCGAACAACTGCTCGAGCTCGGAGAACGAACGCTCGGCACCGGTCCGGTCGTACATCGAGGTGTCCGACATCGTGTAGCCGTGCGGCGAGCCCGGGTAGATCTCGTTGGTGAACTCGAGCCCGGCCCCGGTCAGCGCCGCACCCAGAGCCGCAACGGCCTCGGGGGGCATCGAACCGTCGTTGTCCGCGTGCCCGAAGACGAACGCGGCCCGGGCGTGGGCCAGCCCCAGGTGCGGACTGTCCTCGGCGTCGGTGACCAGGTTGCCGCCGTGGAAGCCGCCGACCGCGACGACGTCGTCGGGGTGCAACCCTGCCGCCCGTACCGCGAGCCGGGCACCCAGGCAGTAACCGGTGACACCGAACGGTCCGGGTGCGACACCTTCGAGCCCGCGCAACGCGGACAGGTAGGCGGCGATGTCGGGGACCAGCTTCTCGGTGGTCATCGAGGCCATCCGAGGGCCGACCGTCGCGAAGAACGCGTCCCGGGCACCGGCCTCGGTCAGGTCGACGCTCGGAGCCAGCTCCTCGGCAGTCCCGCTCGCGTAGAAGACGTTCGGCGCCAGCACGACGTATCCCCAGGACGCGATCCGGTCGGCGATCCGACCGATCTCCGGGCGGAGCCCGATCGCGTCGATGAACAGCAGCACCCCGGGATGCTCACCGGGAGCGTCGGGGCGGCTGAGCCAGGCTTCTGCGGTGCCGTTCGGTACGGCGATCTCGATCATCGTCACGTCCCTCAGGTTAACCGGCCGAGGAAATTCAGATCATCGACTGGACGCCGGCGAGCAGCTGGCGTGCCATCACGATCCGCTGGACCTGGTTGGTGCCCTCGTAGATCTGGGTGATCTTCGCGTCGCGCATCATCCGCTCGACCGGGTAGTCGCGGGTGTAGCCGTAACCGCCGAGGACCTGCACCGCGTCGGTGGTGACCTGCATCGCGACGTCGGAGGCGAAGCACTTCGCGGCCGCGCCGAAGAAGGTCAGGTCGGTGTCGCCGCGTTCGGACCGACCGGCCGCGGCGTACGTCATCTGACGGGCGGCCTCGACCTTCATGCCCATGTCGGCGAGCAGGAACTGCATGCCCTGGAAGTCGGAGATCGACCTCCCGAACTGCTGGCGCTCCACGGCGTACTCCAGGGCGTAGTCCAACGCGCCCTGGGCGACGCCGACGGCCTGGGCCGCGATCGTGACGCGGGTGTGGTCCAGGGTGCGCATCGCGGTCTCGAAGCCGGTGCCCTCGCCGCCGATGATCCGGTCCGCGGGGATCCGGACGTTGTCGAGGTAGACCTCCTTGGTCGGGGAGCCCTTGATGCCGAGCTTCTTCTCCGGTGCACCGAAGGAGACGCCCTCGTCGGACTTCTCGACCACGAACGCCGAGATGCCCCGGGTCCGCGAGCTCGGGTCGGTCACGGCCATCACCGTGTAGTACTCGGACTCACCGGCGTTGGTGATCCAGCGCTTCGCCCCGTTGAGGACGTAGGAGTCGCCGTCGCGGACCGCGCGGGTGGTCATGCCACCGGCGTCCGAGCCTGCGTCCGGCTCCGACAGCGCGTAGGAGAACCCGCCCTCGCCACGGGCGAGCTTGCCGAGGTACTTCTCCTTGAGCTCTTCGGAACCCGAGATCTGCACCGGCAGCGAGCCGAGCTTGTTCACCGCGGGGATCAGGCTGGAGGACACGCAGACCCGGGCGATCTCCTCGATCACCAGCACGGTGGCGAGCGCATCGGCGCCGGCGCCGCCGTACTGCTCGGGCACGTGCGGGGCGTGGAAGTCGGAGGCCAGCAGCGCCTCGGCGGCCTCGCGGGGGTAGCGCGCCTCCTCGTCCACGGCGGCCGCGAAGGGGGCGATCTTCGCCTCGGCGATCTCGCGCACGACCTTGCGGATCTCGCGGTGTTCGTCGGACAGTCCGTAGAGCGGGAAGTCAGATTGCATGGACTCCATACTAAATCTCGGGTGAACGTTCGTTAACCGCCGCAGCCGTGATATCCGTCTCGGGAACACCTTCCGGGCGGCGCCGGTTGAACCAGTCATGAGCAGCGAGTGGCAGCGCACCGAGCACGTGAACCTGATGCTCGACGACCTCGGGACCTGGGCCGTGGTCGGACTCTCCGGCGACGAGAGCCGGACGGCGTACCAGGTCGCGGCCGCCCTGCAGCAGCGCGGCAAGCGGATCGTCCCGATCCATCCCTCAGCACCCACCGTGCTGGGAGAGCAGGGCTATGCCAGCCTGGCCGACGTCCCGTTCGGCATCGACGTGGTCGACGTGTTCCGACGCTCGGACGCGGCGGGCCAGTTCGTCGACGAGGCGATCACCGTCGGCGCGAAGGCAGTCTGGTTCCAGCTCGGCGTGGTGGACGAGGACGCGTTCGCGCGCGCCGAGGCGGCCGGCGTGCCGATGGTGATGGACACCTGCCCGCTGATCGAGTGGCGACGACGCGGGTGAGCTAGCCCACCGTCAGGGTGAGGACCCTGCTCCACGCGCCTGGAAGGAACGGGTTGGTCGGAGCGAACGGCGCGTTCTGGCAGGCCGCGAGCACCGTGAAGGGGTAGGTCCCGGCCGTCTTCGGAACGCCGCTGATCACTCCCCCGGCGTGGATCAGCACGCCGTCCGGAAGGATCCCCTTGCCGGTGCCGTTGGTGATCCCGTTGTACCTCGCGTCGTGCACGGTCCACCCCGGGTTGCTGCAACCGCCGTAGAACTTGATCTTGGTGCTGTAGAGCACGCCCTTCCTGGCCGCCGGTACCGACGTGGTCGTGATCGCCATCAGGTGGATGGTCAGCGTCAAGGCGCGTACCGCGGTGGCGTGGGTCTTGTCAGCCACCTGGACGGTGACGTCCGAGGTGTGCGCGAAGAAGCCCTGGTACCCGGTGACCTTGCCGGAGCTGCTCAACGTGAGCCCGTCGGGGAGTGAACCCGCGACGACCGACCACGTGTAAGGCGCGGTCCCTCCGGTTGCCTTGAGCTGGGCGACGTACCGGATGCCCTCGGTGCTGTCGGGGAGGCTCGCGGTGCTGACGGCGAGCGGCTTGGGCGCGGCGGAGGCGGCGGAGCCGGGGACGACCAGCGCGATCGCGGCCAGGACGGCGGCGGCGAGAAGAACGGCGAGACGGGACGTACGCATGGGTGAACTCCGATGCCTGGGAGGGGCAAGTTCTGGCACGTGGGCGAAACTAGAACGTTCAGGATCGTATTAGCCTGCGCTCCCGCGCGGTAGTACCTGGTGTCAGCGAATTCTCAGAAGCCGAGCTTCCGCGGGCCGGTCGCGGACTGGTCACGGACGGCCTTGCCCTTGTCGTGCGCCTCGGTGCGCAGCGTCTCCTGGAAGTCGAGCATCTTGCGCTGCAGCGACGGATCGGTCGCCGCCAGGATCCGTACGGCGAGCAGACCGGCGTTGCGCGCACCGCCGACAGCCACCGTGGCGACGGGGACACCGGCCGGCATCTGCACGATCGAGAGCAGCGAGTCCATCCCGTCGAGGTACTTCAACGGCACCGGTACGCCGATCACCGGCAGCGGCGTGACCGCGGCGAGCATCCCGGGCAGGTGGGCCGCTCCCCCGGCTCCGGCGATGATCACCTGGAGTCCCCGACCCGCAGCCTCGCGGCCGTAGGCCAGCATCTCCTCGGGCATCCGGTGCGCCGAGACGACATCGGCCTCGTGCGCGATGTCGAACTCCGCGAGCGCCTCGGCCGCAGCCTTCATCACCGGCCAGTCCGAGTCCGAACCCATCACGATGCCTACTCGAGTGCTGCTCATTCGCTCTCTTCTCCTAGGTCGCCCGCGAACCATGCTGCCGCATGGCGGGCGCGCATCAGACAGTCGTCGAGGTCGTCGCCGTAGGCGTTCACGTGCCCGACCTTGCGCCCGGGACGCATCGCCTTGCCGTACAGGTGCACCCGCAGGCGCGGGTCCCGGGCCATCGCGTGCGGGTAGCCGTCGTACAGCCGGGCGGTCCCGTCGGAGCCACCCAGGATGTTCACCATCACCGTCCAGGGCGCGCGGGCATCAGGTGCGCCGAGCGGGAGGTCGAGGACCGCGCGCAGGTGGTTCTCGAACTGCGAGGTGATCGCACCGTCCTGGGTCCAGTGCCCGGTGTTGTGCGGACGCATCGCGAGCTCGTTGACCAGGACGCGGCCATCGTTGGTCTCGAAGAGCTCGACCGCCAGCACGCCGGTGACGCCGAGCTCACCGGCCAGCCGCATCGCGATCTGCTGGGCCTGGATCGCGAGCGGTTCGGCGAGGTCCGGTGCGGGAGCGATCACCTCGCGGCAGACTCCGTCGCGCTGCTCGGAGGCCACCACCGGCCAGGCAGCGACCTGGCCCGACGGCGACCGGGCGACGAGGGCGGAGAGCTCCCGGCGGAAGTCGACCAGCTCCTCGGCGAGGATCTCGACGCCGTTGGCCTCGGCGGTCGCGAAGGCCTCGGCAGCCCGGTCGAGGTCGGCAGAGCTGCGCAGGAACCAGACGCCCCTGCCGTCGTACCCACCGCGGGTCGTCTTGACGACGCAGGGGAAACCGAAGGCCTCGACCGCGGCAAGATCAGTCACCAGGGCGTTGCGCGGGCACGGCACGCCGAGCCGGGCGAGCGCTGCCCGCATCACGCCCTTGTCCTGGGCGTGCACCAGCGCGTCCGGGCCCGGCCGTACGGCGATCCCGGAAGCCTCGAGCGCCCGCAGGTGCTCGGTGGGAACGTGCTCGTGGTCGAAGGTGACGGCTGCACAGCCGACGGTGATCCGTTCCAGGTCGGCGAGCACGGTGTGGTCACCGACCTCGTGGTCGACGATCACCTGCGCTGCGGAGACGCCTGCTGCCTCCGCGAGGAGCCGCAGCGGGATCCCGAGGGCGGCGGCCGGCTCGGCCATCATCCGCGCCAGCTGGCCCCCGCCGATGACGGCGATCCTGGGCGCAAGGTCGTCAGGCACGAACGCAACTCTAGTGGCGCGGGCGGGTGCGGCGGACGGTGACCGGGGCGAGGTCGCCGAAGCCGCGGATGGGGCGCGCGGGCAGCGGCCGGGTCTCGAAGTCCTCCGGTGGGAGCAGCTCGGCGGTGCGCTCGTCGATGATCACCCGGTTGCGCCGGGCGACCGCCGTGTAGCGGGCCGCGAGGTTGACCGGCGGGCCGTAGACGTCACCCATCCGGAGCACGACCGGTCCGGTGGCGAGCCCGAGGCGGACGTCGGGCAGCCGCTCGTCCCCGCCGATCACGGCGATGATGTCCAGAGCGATGTCGATCGCCTGGACCGGGTCGGACTCCAGGAACAGCACCGAGTCCCCGAGGGTCTTGATCACCCGGCCGTTGTGGTCCGAGATCACGTCCGAGCAGCGGGTCTCGAACACCTCGACCAGGTCGCCGATCTCGTGCTCGTCGAGCTCGTTGCTCAGCGCGGTGAAGGACACCAGGTCGGCGAAACCGACGGTCGCCTGCGGGACGTGCTGGTCCTCCTCGTTGACGCCGAGGATCTCGATCCGGCTCACGGCCGCGGCGAGGTGCCGGCGCCAGGCGTAGACCAGCAGCTGGTCGAAGTTCGGGACCTGCTGCTCGACCAGCGCCATCGCGGCCCGCAACGAGGCCGGCGACGACATGTCACCGAGCGCGAACTGCTCCAGCGCGGTGGAGATCGTCGCCATCTGCCAGTCGGCGAGCCGGGCGACGGTGTGACCGATCGCGCGGGTCAGCCGGAGCATGGTCTCGAAGTCGATCGGCGACTCGGCGACCGTGCGCGCGACCACTTCGAGCGCGTCCTGGTCCTGCTGGGTGAAGACCTCCTGGCTGGTCGCGTCCGGGAAGCCGAGAGCGCGCCACAGCCGGCGGGCCTCGTCGAGGCTGACGCCGGTGGCCGCGGCGACCTGGCTACCGGTCAGGGTCGGCGGGCCCCCGACGAGCGCGTTCTCGAGGTCGGCGACGGTAGGTACGTCAAGCGGCGGTTCAGGATCCGTCATCGGACTTGGAGCCCTGGTACAGCAGGCCCGAGAGGACCTTCTGCTTCTGCTCCACGTGCGGGACGTCGGGAAGCCGCACCCCCAGCTCGCTGGCGTCCTTGATCACGAGCGTGCCGCAGCCGAGGATCCGGTCGACGATGCCCTTCTCGTAGGACACGTCGCTGATCCGGGCGAGCTGGATGTCGTGACCGGTCCGGGCCAGCACTCCGGTGTGCGTGGTCAGCCGACGGTCGGTGACCGTGTACGTCGACGCGAGCCACTTGAGGAACGGCACCAGGCAGAAGACCAGTGCGAGGACGACCGCGATGCCCCAGATCACCTCGAGCAGGGTGTTCTTGTGCGAGCCGCTGACCTGCCCGGAGAGGTAGCCCCCGCCGCCCGCGAGGACGACCAGGAGGAGCGCCGGTACCGCGAGGACCTTCACGTGGGTCCTGGTGGAGAAGACGACGTTCTCGCCCTCGTTGAGGAACTTCTTGTTGATCGCCACAGGCGGATCATGTCATGTCGGACGGACGTGCACGATGTCTCCGGCACCAATCGCACGCTCCCCGACGAGCAGCCGCCCGGTCCGGTCGATGCCGGTCGCCGTTCCCCGCAGGATCTCGCCGCCGGGCAGGTGCACGTCGACCTCGCGCCCGACCGTGTCGCACTCGGACCGGTAGCGCTCCAGCACGGCCGCGGGTTCGGCCCGGAGTGCCTCCAGGATCGCGGCCAGGGCCGGCACCACCGCGGCGAAGACCGCCAGCCGGTCGACGTCGGAGCCGGCGATCGCCAGCGAGCTCGCCGTGGGCACCGGCAGGTCGGCAACACCCAGCCCGACGTTGATCCCGATCCCGATCACCGCGAGCGGGCGGCCGCCGGGCGGGTGCACCCGCTCCAGCAGGATCCCGGCGACCTTCCCGGTCCCGACGAGCAGGTCGTTGGGCCACTTCACCGCCACGGTGACGCCTGCTGCCCGGCGTACCCCGTCGGCGACCGCGAGGGCCGCCGCGAGCGGGAGCAGCGGCCAGTCCTGATCGGCGATCCCCGGGTCCACCACCGCGCTCAACGTCAGCGCGGACCCGCGCGGCGTGTCCCAGGTCCGGTCCAGCCGACCGCGCCCGGCGGTCTGGTGGTCGGCGACGACCAGGGTGTCCGCGACCGGGTCGGCGGCGGCGAGCGCGTTGGTCGAGCCGGCGTCGGCGTGCAGCTGGACCGACCACCTCGGCCCGGCGGCCGCGACCAGGGCGTCGAGCTCGAGGGGTGACCGGTGAGGTTCGGGTGTCAGCACAGGCACTAGATTGACGCACGATCCACCCCGACGGCCACCACGGCCAGCTGTGAAGGAGCGACAAGCGTGAGTGCACATCCCGGCGAGGGCACCGAGGTGCCTGCCGACATCGACATCCACACGACGTCGGGCAAGCTCGCGGACCTGGACCGCCGCATCGACCTGGCCGTGCACGCGTCCGGCGAGAAGGCCGTCGAGAAGCAGCACGCCAAGGGCAAGATGACCGCTCGTGAGCGGATCGAGAAGCTCTTCGACGAAGGTTCCTTCGTCGAGCTCGACGAGCTCGCGCGGCACCGCTCGGTCGCGTTCGGCCTGGAGAAGAACCGTCCGTACGGCGACGGCGTCATCACCGGCTTCGGCACGGTCGACGGCCGCCAGGTGTGCGTGTTCTCCCAGGACTTCACCATCTTCGGCGGCTCGCTCGGCGAGGTCTACGGCGAGAAGATCACCAAGGTGATGGACCTGGCGATGAAGACCGGCTGCCCGATCGTCGGCATCAACGAGGGCGCGGGCGCGCGGATCCAGGAAGGCGTCGTGAGCCTCGGCCTGTACGGCGAGATCTTCCGCCGCAACGTGCACGCCTCCGGCGTGATCCCGCAGATCAGCCTGATCATGGGCTCCTGCGCCGGCGGCCACGTCTACTCCCCGGCGGTCACCGACTTCACGATCATGGTCGACGGCACCTCGAACATGTTCATCACCGGCCCCGACGTGATCAAGACCGTTACCGGTGAGGACGTCACGATGGAGGACCTCGGCGGCGCCCGGACGCACAACACCAAGTCCGGCAACGCCCACTACATGGGTGCCGACGAGGACGACGCGATCGAGTACGCGAAGGCCCTGCTCTCCTACCTGCCGCAGAACAACCTCGACGAGGCGCCGTCGTACGACGAGGTGGCCGACCTGGATGTCAGCGACCTCGACCGGTCGCTGGACACGATCATCCCGGACTCGCCGAACCAGCCCTACGACATGCACACCGTGATCGAGGCGATCCTGGACGACCAGGAATTCCTCGAGGTCAGCGCGATGTTCGCGCCGAACATCCTGATCGGGTACGGCCGGATCGAGGGCAAGTCGATCGGCGTCGTCGCCAACCAGCCGATGCAGTTCGCCGGCTGCCTGGACATCGACGCCTCCGAGAAGGCGGCCCGCTTCATCCGGACCTGCGACGCCTTCAACATCCCGGTGCTCACCCTGGTCGACGTCCCCGGCTTCCTGCCCGGCACCGACCAGGAGTGGAACGGCATCATCCGCCGCGGCGCGAAGCTGATCTACGCGTACGCCGAGGCCACCGTCCCGCTGGTCACGCTGATCACCCGCAAGGCCTACGGCGGCGCGTACGACGTGATGGGCTCCAAGCACCTCGGCGCCGACATCAACCTGGCCTGGCCGACCTCGCAGATCGCCGTGATGGGCGCCCAGGGCGCGGCGAACATCATCCACCGCAAGGAGCTCGCGCAGGTCGCCAAGGACGGCGGCGACGTCGAGGCCCGGCGCGCGGTGCTGGTCAACGAGTACGAGGAGACGCTGGCGAACCCGTACATCGCGGCCGAGCGCGGCTACATCGATGCCGTGATCACGCCGCACGAGACCCGGATCGAGATCGTCCGGGCACTGCGCCTGCTCGCGTCCAAGCGGGAGACGCTGCCGGCCAAGAAGCACGGGAACATCCCGCTGTGACCGACGTAGGAGGGAACGGCGGGAGCGGAACCGACCCATTGGTTCGTGACGCCGGAGCCCTAGCGGAGGAGTCAGCAAGCGACGTGTCGGCGACACCACCCGCTCTCCGCATCGTCAACGCGGACGCCACTCCGGAGGAGATCGCCGCGATCGTCGCCGTCTTCGCGAGCCTGGGTGGTGCACCCGAGCCGGCGAAGCGACCGGTCCCGGCCTGGTCGGCGAACCACCGCCGGCTGCGCGCGCAGCACCCGCACGGCCGCGGCGGCTGGCGAGCCAGCGCCCTGCCGCGCTGACGGGCCAGTACCGTGTGCGGGTGCCCTCTCCCGCAGTCCCGCGCCTGATCCTGGCCTCCGCCTCCCCGGCCCGACTCGCCACCCTGCGGGCAGCCGGACTCGATCCCGAGGTGGTCGTCAGCGGCGTCGACGAGGACGCGGTCGAGGTCACCGACGCGTCGTCGTACGCCCTCAAGCTCGCGCAGCTCAAGGCGGTGGCGGTCGCCGCCGACCAGTCCCGTGCCCTGGTGATCGGCTGCGACTCGGTGCTCGAGCTCGACGGCGAGGTGCTCGGCAAGCCGGTCGACGAGGCCGACGCGGTCGACCGCTGGCAGCGGATGCGCGGCAGGTCCGGGACGCTGCACACGGGGCACTGCGTGATCGACACCCATCGCGAGGTCTGGCTCGCCCGCGCCGCCGCGACCCAGGTCCGGTTCGCGCACATCGACGACGACGAGATCGCGGCCTACGTCGCCACCGGCGAGCCGCTGCACGTGGCCGGCGCGTTCACCCTCGACGGCCGCGGCGCGGCGTACGTCTCCGGGATCACCGGCGACCCGCACAACGTGGTCGGGATCAGCGTGCCGCTGCTGCGCCTGATGTTCGACGAGCTCGGCTTCGTCTGGCACGAGTTCTGGAGTCCGGTGCCCCGGTAGTCCCGGACACGGCAGACTGACCCCTATGCGCGGAATCATCCTTGCCGGCGGTACCGGATCGCGGCTGCACCCGATCACCCTGGTCACCAGCAAGCAGCTCGTCCCGGTCTACGACAAGCCGATGATCTACTACCCGCTCTCGACCCTGATGATGGCGGGGATCCGCGACATCCTGGTGATCACCAGCCCCGCCGAGGCGGGCCGGTTCGAGGAGCTGCTCGGCGACGGCAGCAAGTTCGGGATCAACATCTCCTACGCCCAGCAGCCGAAGCCCGAGGGGCTCGCGCAGGCCTTCACCATCGGCGAGGAGTTCATCGGCGACGACACCTGCGCGCTGGCGCTCGGCGACAACCTCTTCCACGGGCCCTCCTTCGGTCGCGACTTCAACCGCGTCCAGGAGGTCGAGGGGGCGACCGTGTTCGCCTACTGGGTCGCCGACCCGTCGTCGTACGGCGTCGTGGAGTTCGACGCGGACCGCAAGGCCGTCTCCCTCGAGGAGAAGCCGGCCGAGCCGCGCAGCCACTACGCCGTCCCCGGCCTGTACTTCTACGACAACACCGTCATCGAGATCGCGAAGAGCCTGAAACCCTCCGACCGCGGTGAGTACGAGATCACCGACGTGAACCGGGTCTACCTCGAGCAGGGCCGGCTGCACGTCGAGGTGCTGCCCCGCGGCACCGCCTGGCTCGACACCGGGACGTTCGACTCCCTCAACGACGCCAGCAACTTCATCCGCACCATCGAGAACCGGCAGGGCCTCAAGGTCGGTGCGCCCGAGGAGGTCGCTTGGCGCCAGGGGTTCCTCAGCGACGACGAGCTGCGCGAGCGCGGCCACCAGCTCGAGAAGTCCGGCTACGGGATGTACCTGCTACGGCTGCTGGAGTCCGACGACTACCGCTGAGCCGACTCCTCGTCCGTACCACCCGAGAGCTCCGCGACCGGCACCGGTGATGCCGGATCGGGGACGTACCCGACGACCAGCGGCGACCGGACCGTGAAGACGAACTGGCGGAACGCCCAGAACCGGAAGCCCGCGCCCAGGAAGGCGCCGACCAGGTTCCCGGACACGTTGTCGGCGTAGATCGTGTCCCAGCCGAAGAGGTTGCGACTGACGAACAAGCAGGTCACCGGGATCACGAAGGACGCCAGGTTGATCACCACGTAGTTGAGCAGCCCGCCACCAGGACCGGCAGCATCGCGGTGCCGGAACGCGTAGTAGCGGCTGCCGTAGAAGCTGACGAACATGCCGACCGAGTTCGCGACCAGGTACCCGGGGATGGGCAGACCGTGCATCGGGCCGTCGAACCAGCCCTTGAACCCGTGCACCAGCGCGTTGAACAGGACCACCGCGACGAGCGTCGCAGCCGTGTTGACGGCCCCGAAACGCACGACCTCTCCGGTCAGCCTGCGCACCGCTCCACCAGCCAAGGACGATCAGCGCCCCAACGCGGCGTGCGCCTTGAGGGGTTCCCACCAGGCGCGGTTCTCGCGGTACCAGGCCACCGTGTCCGCCAGCCCCTGCTCGAACGGCACCTCGGGGCGGTAGCCGAGCTCGGCGGTGATCTTGGAGATGTCGACCGAGTAGCGCAGGTCGTGGCCCAGACGGTCGGCGACCCGCTCGACCCGGTCCCAGTCGGTGCCGGTGGAGGTCAGCAGCAGCCCGGTGAGCTCCTTGTTCGTCAGCTCGGTACCGCCGCCGATGTTGTAGATCTCTCCGACTCGGCCGTTCTGCAGCACCAGGTGGATCCCGCGGCAGTGGTCGTCGACGTGCAGCCAGTCGCGGACGTTGCTGCCCTCGCCGTACAGGGGCACGTCCTGGCCGTCGATCAGGTTGGTCACGAACAGCGGGATGATCTTCTCGGGGAACTGGTACGGGCCGTAGTTGTTCGAGCACCGGGTGATGCACACCGGGACGCCGTGGGTGCGGTGGTAGGCGCGGGCCAGCAGGTCGCTCGAGGCCTTCGACGCCGAGTACGGCGAGTTCGGCAGCAGCGGCTGGTCCTCGTCCCAGCTTCCGGTCGCGATCGAGCCGTGGACCTCGTCGGTCGAGACGTGCACGAACTTCTCGACGCCGTGCTCGAGCGCCGAGTCGAGCAGGGTCTGGGTACCGACGACGTTGGTCATCACGAAGTCCCGGGCGCCGAGGATGGACCGGTCCACGTGGCTCTCGGCTGCGAAGTGCACCACCGCGTCCGCGTCGGCGACCAAGGAGTCGACCAGCGCCCGATCGAGGATGTCACCCTCGACGATCCGCAGGCGCGGGTCGTCCGCGACCGGCGCGAGGTTGGCCCGGTTGCCGGCATAGGTGAACTTGTCGAGCACCACCAGCTGCTCCGGCTCCGCACCGCCCCAGGCGCCCGTGAGCACCGTGCGGACGTAGTGGCTGCCGATGAATCCGGCGCCACCGGTGACCAAGAGCTTCATCGACTACCCTCCGCACGCCTTCCATCCGACACCGCAGACTAGCCTCCGCCGCGTTCAGTCGAACGCTGGCCGCACCCAGGATGTTCCGCGGATCACTCGACCGGGAGTCCGAGCCCGCGGGCGATCAGCATCCGCTGGATCTCGGAGGTGCCCTCACCGATCTCCAGGATCTTGGCGTCCCGGTAGAACCGGACCACGGGGTACTCCTCCATGAAGCCGTACCCGCCGAAGACCTGGGTAGCGATCCTGGTCGCCGTCACCGCCGACTCCGTGGCGTAGAGCTTGGCGACCGAGGCTGCGTGCTTGAACTCGGCCATCGGAGCGCCCGCGTCCTTCAGCGCCGCTGCCTTGTAGACCAGCAACCGGCTCGCGGAGAGCATCACCTCGAGGTCGGCGATCTGGAAGGCGACTCCCTGCTTGCGCCCGATCGGCCCACCGAAGGTGGTGCGTTCCTTGGCGTACTGGACCGACATCTCCACGCAGGCCTGGATGCAGCCGACGGCGACCGCGGCGATCGCGACCCGGCCGTCGTCGAGGGTGTTGAGGAACTGTGCGTACCCGCGACCGCGCGTCCCGAGCAGGTTCGCCTCGGGCACCCGGGCGTCCTCGAAGGCGAGCGGGTGCGTGTCGGAGGCGTGCCAGCCGAGCTTGTCGTAGGCCTTCTCGGCGGTGAAGCCCGGAGTCCCGGCAGGGACCAGGATGGCGGAGATCTCGGCGCGGCCGTCGACCTCGCCGGTGCGGGCAGTGATCGAGACCAGTGAGGTGATGCTCGAGCCGGAGTTGGTGATGAACTGCTTGGAGCCGTTGACGACCCACTCGCCGTTGTCCAGCACCGCCCGGGTCCTGGTCGCAGCGGCATCCGAGCCCGCGCCCGGCTCGGTGAGGCCGAAGCCCGCGAGGGTGCGCCCGGCCACCAGGTCGGGCAGCCAGGTCTCCTTCTGCTCGGCGGAGCCGTAGGTCAGGATCGGGTTGATCCCCAGCCCGACAGCGGCTTCGAGGGTGATCGCCATCGACTGGTCGACGCGACCGAGCTCCTCGAGCGCCAGGCACAGGCTGGTGAAACCGCCGTCCTCGCCGGAGAGGCCGGCGCCACCGTACTCCTCGGGAGCGGTCAGGCCGAACAGCCCGAGCTCGCCCATCTTGTGGACCACGTCGACCGGGAAGTGGTGGTCCCGGTCCCACTGGGCCGCGTGCGGCGCGATCTCCTTCTCCGCGAAGTCGCGGACGGTACGTCGGAACTGCTCGTGCTCAGCAGACAACTCGAAGGCCATGGGGGCATCGTAGTCGGTGAGGTTAACGTTTGTTAACCGCGACCTCCATCAGGTCCCTCTCAGTTCTCCGGGTTAGCCTCGGGTCGTGTTCAAAATCTTCCTGACCCTGCACCTGGTCGCCGCCGTGTTCGCGATCGGCCCCCTCGTCCATGCCGCCACCACCGCCTCCCGCGGCCTGCGCACCACCGACGCCGACGCCACCGCGTCCTCGGCGCGCACCGTGAAGATCTACTCCTACGCCTCGGTGGTGGTCGTCATCCTCGGCTTCGGGCTGATGTCGGCCAAGTCGCCGTACACGCACCAGGCGGTCGCGGACTTCGGCGACGTGTGGATCTGGCTCTCCGCGCTGCTCTGGCTCGCCGCTGTCGGGATCGCGCTCGGCGTGATCGTGCCGTCGCTGGACCAGGCGACCACCCGGATCGGTGCCGGCGAGGCGGTCGGTTCGCTGAAGGGGAAGGTCGCCGCGACCGGCGGGGTCGTCGGCCTGGTCTTCGCCGCGATCATCGTCCTGATGGTGTACCGCCCGGGCAGCTGACGCCGGTTCTGCGGCCCGCGGTGAGACCCCGGTGAGCGGAATCCGGGGACCGCAATAGACTCCCGGAGGATTCGACGACTTCAGGAGTGAGCGTGCCCGAGACCCGTCCGTTGCAGAAGGTTCTGATCGCCAACCGGGGCGAGATCGCCGTACGTGTCGTGCGCGCGTGCAAGGACGCCGGCATCGGCAGCGTCGCCGTGTACGCCGACCCGGACCGGGACGCGCTCTTCGTCCGGCTCGCCGACGAGGCCTACGCGCTCGGTGGCGCCACGCCCGCCGAGACCTACCTCGACATCGCCAAGATCGTCGACCTCGCGAAGACCAGCGGCGCCGACTCGGTACACCCGGGCTACGGCTTCCTGGCCGAGAACGCGCTGTTCGCCCAGGCCGTCCTCGACGCCGGGCTGATCTGGATCGGGCCGTCCCCCGCTGCCATCGACGCGCTCGGCGACAAGGCCAAGGCCAAGCAGATCGCTCTCGCTGCCGGCGCCCCGCTCGCCCCGGGACTCAAGGACGCGGTCAAGGACGCCGACGAGATCGTCGCCTTCGCCAAGGAACACGGTCTCCCGGTCGCGATCAAGGCCGTCTTCGGCGGCGGTGGCCGTGGCCTCAAGGTCGCCCACACCATCGAGGAGATCCCCGAGCTCTACGAATCGGCCGTCCGCGAGGCGATCAGCGCGTTCGGTCGCGGCGAGTGCCTGGTCGAGAAGTTCCTCGACAAGCCGCGGCACGTCGAGACCCAGTGCCTGGCCGACTCGCACGGCAACGTCGTCGTCGTCTCGACCCGCGACTGCTCGTTGCAGCGCCGCCACCAGAAGCTCGTCGAGGAGGCGCCCGCGCCGTTCCTCACCGAGGACCAGGTGCACCGGCTCTACGAGTCCTCCAAGGCGATCCTCAAGGAGGCCGGCTACGTCGGCGCCGGGACCTGCGAGTTCCTGGTCGCCAAGGACGGCACCATCTCCTTCCTCGAGGTCAACACCCGCCTCCAGGTGGAGCACTGCGTCTCCGAGGAAGTCACCGGCATCGACCTGGTCCGCGAACAGTTCCGGCTGGCCCGCGGGGAGGCACTGGGCTACGGCGACCCCGAGGTCCGCGGCCACTCCATCGAGTTCCGCATTACCGGCGAAGATCCGGGCCGCAACTTCATGCCCGCCCCGGGAACCATCACCGCCCTGAAGAACCCCACGGGCCCGGGCATCCGGATTGACTCCGGT
>JAOPXD010000140.1 GCA_025965315.1 Marmoricola sp. | reverse complement strand
CGTGGACGGACTCTTCGAAGTGGAACCGACCACGACCACGCCGAGCGGCGGCACCCTGGCCGGCAACGACCACGCCTCGGCGCCGCTCGCGGTGCGGATGCGGCCGCGGTCGCTCGACGAGCTGGTCGGTCAGCAGCACCTGCGTGCCCCCGGATCTCCGCTGAGCCGCCTGATCGACGGCGACCAGCCGATGTCGCTGCTGCTGTGGGGACCTCCCGGGACCGGGAAGACGACGATCGCAGCGATCGTCTCCGCGCAGACCAACCGCACCTTCGTGGAGGTCTCCGCGGTCGCCGCCGGGATCAAGGAGGTCAGGGCGGCCATCGACAGCGCCCGCGCCCGGCTCGTGTCGACAGGTCACGAGACCGTGCTGTTCGTCGACGAGGTGCACCGGTTCTCCAAGTCCCAGCAGGACGCCCTGCTGCCCGGTGTCGAGAACCGCTGGGTGACACTGGTGGCGGCCACGACCGAGAACCCGTTCTTCTCGGTGATCTCGCCGCTGCTGTCCCGGTCGCTGCTGCTCACCCTCGAACCGCTCACCGACGACGACATCCGGACGGTGATCGACAGCGCGCTGACCGACGTACGGGGCCTCGATGGGGCGGTCACGCTCGACGACGAGGCTCGTGACCACCTGGTGCGCCTCGCCGGCGGAGACGCCCGCCGCTCGCTCACCTACCTCGAGGCCGCAGCGGGCGCGGCGATCGCCCAGGGACACGACCTCGTCGACCTCGCGACCACCGAGACGGCGGTCGACCGGGCGGCCGTGCGCTACGACCGTCAGGGCGATCAGCACTACGACGTGATCAGCGCCTTCATCAAGTCGGTCCGCGGGTCCGACGTCGACGCCGCCCTGCACTACCTGGCCCGGATGGTCGAAGCGGGGGAGGACCCGCGCTTCATCGCGCGTCGCCTGGTCATCCTGGCCAGCGAGGACGTCGGGCTGGCCCATCCCGCCGGACTGACCACCGCTGTTGCCGCCGCGCAGGCCGTTCAGCTGATCGGGATGCCGGAGGCACGGCTGAACCTGGCCCAGGCAACGATCGAGCTCGCGCTGGCGCCCAAGTCGAACTCGGTGATCCTCGGCATCGACGCTGCGATCAGCGACGTCCGGTCCGGGAAGATCGGGTCGGTCCCGCCGCACCTGCGCGACGCGCACTACGGCGGCTCGAAGGAGCTCGGCCACGGTGCCGGGTACCGCTACTCCCACGACGAGCCGTACGGCGTTGCCGAGCAGCAGTACGCGCCGGACGTCGTTGCCGATGCGGAGTACTACCGCCCGACGAGCCTGGGCGCCGAAGCCGGGTTCCGGGAGCGCTGGGAGCGAATTCGGCGGATGATCCGCGGACGGTAGGGTCACGTCTCATGGAGATCGCGATCCTCGCTGGTACCGGGGGCGCCGTCGCGGCACTGCTCGTGGTGGCGCTGATCGCGAGCCTGCGCCGGAACAGCCGGTCCCGCAGCGATCTCGAGGCGATGCTCGCCGCGGCCCAGCACGAGGTCGACCTGCTGCGCGCCCGCCTCGACGAGGTGACCGCCGGATCCTTCGGCGTCCTCGAACCACCGGCCCCGCGGCGCAAGCGCGGCGGCCCCGCTTTCGTGATCACCGATGCCGGCAGCTCCGTCCCGGACCTCGCGTCATCGACCGACGACCAGGTGCCGGTCCCGGACCGACTGGTCCTCACCGCCACCCTGGGCGCGCCGCTGGTCAAGGTGGCTGCCTTCGGTCACGGTGTGCGCCGGGCGCTCGCACCCGAGACCCGGAACCGGATCTGGTTCGAGATGAGGCGGGAGGTCCGGGCCTCGCGCAAGCGCCGCCGTCGCTTGCTCCGCGAGTACCAGCGCGACCTGCGCACCGAGGACCGTGCCGGGGAGGGACTCGCATGAGGCGC
The DNA here is from genome assembly GCA_025965315.1 of Marmoricola sp. Taxonomy (GTDB): domain Bacteria; phylum Actinomycetota; class Actinomycetes; order Propionibacteriales; family Nocardioidaceae; genus Marmoricola. The sequence continues at coordinate 30,059 of JAOPXD010000140.1, read as the reverse complement.
GGGTTCTGGTTCGTCGCCGGTGCCGGTGCCGGTGTGTACGTCGTGATCAAGGCGCGTCGCGCCGCCGAGGCCTTCACCCCCGACGGGATGCGCGATCGTCTCTCCGGACTCGCCGTGGGTGCGCAGCTCTTCGCGGACGAGGTCCGTACCGGGATGCACGAGCGCGAGACCGAGCTGCGCGAGCAGCTCGGCTACGCGCTGGACCGCCCGATCGAGGCGCTCGAGCTCACCGTCTCCCAGCTCGACGACCTGGCCGACGGCCAGGCGGAATCTTCCGCACCCCCCGCCCTGGAAGGCAGCCACTGATGGACCCGGCGAGCAGCTCGGCCGAAATCCGGCGTCGCTTCGTGCAGCACTTCGAAGCCGCCGGACACACCGCCGTGCCCTCGGCGTCGTTGCTGGTCGACGACCCCAACCTGCTGTTCGTGAACGCCGGCATGGTGCCCTTCAAGCCGTACTTCCTGGGCCAGGAGACGCCGCCGTACAGCCGCGCCGTGAGCGTCCAGAAGTGTGTGCGCACCCCGGACATCGAGGATGTCGGCAAGACCACCCGGCACGGCACGTTCTTCGAGATGTGCGGCAACTTCTCCTTCGGCGACTACTTCAAGCAGGGCGCGATCGAGCTCGCCTGGGAGCTGATCACCAAGCCGGCCGCCGATGGCGGCTTCGGCCTGGACGAGTCCCGGCTCTACCCGAGCGTCTACGAGGAGGACCCGGAGGCGGTCGACCTGTGGCGGAAGATCACCGGTCTGCCCGACGACCGGATCGTGCGCCTGGGGAAGTCCGAGAACTACTGGTCGATGGGCGTCCCCGGACCGGGTGGCCCGTGCTCGGAGATCCTCTACGACCGCGGACCGGCGTACGGCGCGGACGGCGACTTCGGTGCCGAGGACCGCTACCTGGAGTTCTGGAACCTGGTCTTCATGCAGGACGAGCTCAGTGCGGTGCGCAGCAAGGTCGACTTCGACATCGCCGGCTCGCTGCCGAAGCAGAACATCGACACCGGCATGGGCCTCGAGCGGGTCGCCTTCCTGCTGCAGGGGAAGTCGAACATGTACGAGATCGACACGATGTTCCCGGTCATCGAGCGGGCCCAGGAGCTCAGTGGCCGCCGGTACGGCGCGGACCAGGTCGACGACGTCCGGTTCCGGGTGGTGGCCGACCACATCCGGTCCTCGATGATGCTGATCGGCGATGGTGTCACCCCCGGCAACGAGTCCCGGGGCTACGTGCTGCGACGGCTTCTGCGGCGCGCGGTGCGCTCGATGCGGCTGCTCGGGTACGAGGACCGCGCCCTTCCCGAGCTGTTCCCGATCAGCCGCGACAAGATGTCGCCCGGTTACCCGGATCTGCTCACCAGCTTCGACCGGATCGCCCAGGTCGCGTACGCCGAGGAGGACGCCTTCCGGCAGACGCTGCGGACGGGGACCCAGATCTTCGACCTGGCGGCGGACGAGGTGAAGGACGCCGGCGCCACCGTTCTCTCGGGCGAGAAGGCCTTCGCGCTCCACGACACCTACGGCTTCCCGATCGACCTGACCCTGGAGATGGCTGCCGAGAAGGGCCTCGCCGTCGACGAGGCGGGGTTCCGCCAGCTGATGGGGGAGCAGCGCGACCGGGCCAAGGCGGACGCGAAGTCCAAGAAGGGCCAGCACGCGGACACCACGGTCTACCGGGGCATCCTCGACGCGAACGGTCCGACCGAGTGGCTGGCCTACGAGACCCTGACGACGGAGTCGCGCCCGCTGGCGCTGCTCGCGGGCGGCACGGCGGCGAGCGTGCTGCGCGAGGGCGAGATCGGTGAGCTCGTCCTCGACCGGACCCCGTTCTACGCCGAGTCCGGCGGTCAGGTGGCCGATGCCGGCACCATCGAGTTCGACGGCGGCGTCCTGGAGGTCCTCGACGTCCAGCGCCCGGTCCGCGGGCTGGTCGTCCACCAGGTCCGGGTCACCGAGGGCGAGTACGTCCCGGCAGGCGAGCGCAGCGCGTCTCTCTGGGCCAAGGTCGACCCCGACTGGCGGATCGGCGCCCGGCAGGCGCACTCGGGCACGCACGTGGTGCACGCCGCGCTGCGCGAGGTGCTCGGGCCCACCGCGCTCCAGTCCGGTTCGTACAACCGTCCCGGGTACCTGCGTCTCGACTTCGGCTGGAACTCCGGCCTGACCGATGCCCAGTTCAAGGACCTGGAGACCGTCTCCAACAACGCGCTGCGTGCCGACCTGGCCGTCGGGGCGGAGTACATGACGCTGGACCAGGCTCGCGAGTGGGGCGCGATCGCGCTGTTCGGCGAGACCTACGACGCCACCCTGGTGCGGGTCGTGGAGATCGGCGGACCGTGGTCGCGCGAGCTCTGCGGCGGCACCCACGTCGACCACTCCTCGCAGATCGGCACCATCGTGCTGACCAGCGAGTCCTCGGTCGGCTCCGGCAACCGCCGGATCGAGGCGCTCACCGGGTACGAGGGTTTCGGCTACCTGGCCCGTGAGCGCGACGTCGTCGGCCAGCTCACCGGGATGTTGAAGACCCAGCCCGACGACCTGGTCGGCCGCGTCGCCGACCTGGTCGAGCGCCTGAAGCTCGCGGAGAAGGAGATCGAGAAGGTGCGGCTCCAGCAGCTTCTCGCCGGCGCCGGCGAGCTCGCGTCGGCTGCCGTCGACCTCGGCGGGGTCTCGTTCGTCGGCAAGGTCGTCGACGGTGCCGGAGGCGGGGACGTGCGCACGCTCGCGCTCGACGTCCGGGCCCGGCTCGTGGCGGACCGTCCCGGAGCCGTGCTGATCATCGGGGTCGCCGACGGCAAGCCCGCACTGGTCGCCGCGGTGAACGACGCCGGCCGCGCAGCCGGGGTCTCCGCGAACGCGTTGGTCCGCACCGCCGCCCAGCTGCTCGGCGGCAAGGGTGGTGGCAAGGACGACGTCGCCCAGGGCGGCGGTACCGATGCGTCGCGGGTCGACGAGGCCCTGGACGCCGTACGCCGCGACCTTGCTGCGCGTTGAGCCGATGACGACGCCTGATCCCAGCGGGGTGCGCCTCGGCATCGATCCCGGCGATGCCCGGATCGGCGTCGCGAGCTGCGATCCCGACGGGATCCTGGCCACTCCGGTGGAGACCGTGCCGCGCGCCGACGGAGACCTGGACCGGATCACCGAGCTCGCCGACGAGCTCTCCGCCGTGCTGCTGTACGTCGGCCTGCCGCGTTCGCTGCGCGGGGGGGAAGGACCGGCGGCGGGTAAGGTGCGAGCGTTCGCCGAGCAGCTCGCTGCGCGCGTGTCCCCGCGTCCGGTGCACCTGGTCGACGAACGGATGAGCACGGTCACCGCCGAGGCGGTGCTCCGTGAACGCGGCAAGAAGGGGAAGAAGCGTCGTGCGGTGGTCGACCAGGCTGCAGCTGTCGTGATCCTGCAGAGCGCGCTGGACACCGAGCGTGTTGCTGGCAGGCCCACCGGCGAACGGGTCGACGTACCCGCGGGTCGGACCGAGACGGAACCGGAAGAAGGATCAGCGTGAGCCACATCGGACCGGACCTCGGACCCGACCACGAGGACGGCCGCACCACCGGCACGCCGCGGTCGTCGCGAGCCGGCAGCCGTCGTGGCGAGCCTGCCCGTCGAGGCAGGGGCCGGGGCAACCGCAGCTGCCTGCCGCTCCTGCTGGCCCTGGTGGTCATCGTGGTCGTGGCCTGGCTGGGAGGCGGCTGGGCGATCGACAAGGTGAAGTCGGCCCTCGGCGAGAATCCCGACTACTCCGGTCCGGGATCCGGATCGGTGACCGTCCAGGTCCACGAGGGCGACTCCTCGACGATCATCGGGCAGACTCTCAAGGCCGACGGTGTGGTCAAGAGCGTCGGCGCGTTCACCGACGCCGCGACGTCCGACGCGCGTTCGCGGAGCATCCAGGTCGGGTACTACGAGCTGAAGAAGCAGATGAAGGCCAAGGACGCCCTCGCGATCCTGGTGAACCCGAAGAACCTGGTCCAGGCCCGGGTCACGATCCCCGAGGGTTTCCGGCTCAAGGACATCGTCAAGGCGATCGTCAAGGACACCGACATCACCCGGTCCCAGGTCAGGGCCGCGCTGGCGCACCCAGCGGCACTGGGCCTCCCCGCCGAAGCCGGCGGAGTCGTCGAGGGCTACCTGTTCCCCGCCACGTACTCGGTCGTCCCGGGGGAGACCGCCAAGCAGCTGCTCACCCAGATGGTCACCAAGACCAGGCAGGTCGAGGCCGACCTGCACGTCACGTCCCGGGCGCAGGCGCTCGGGTACACCCCGCACCAGATCATGACGATCGCCAGCATCCTGGAGTACGAGGCCAGCCGGGACCAGGACTACCCGAAGATCGCCCAGGCGATCTACAACCGCCTGCACAAGGGGATGGCGCTGCAGTCGGACGCGACGGTCGCCTACGCGAACAACCTGTCCGGGACTGTGTACACGACCGACAGCCAGCGCCAGAACCCCTCGCCGTACAACACCTACGTGCACACGGGGCTGCCGGCGGGACCGATCGGGTCACCGGGGGAGACGACGATCAGGTCCGCCCTCAACCCGACCCCGGGTCCCTGGCTCTACTGGGTCGTGGTCAACCTGCGCACCGGTGAGACGCGGTTCAGCACCACCTACGCCGGTCACCTGGCCGACGTCGCCGTGCTGCACCAGTACTGCGAGACCTCGAGCGCCTGCTGATCATGGTCGATCCCGGTCTCAGGCGTTGTGCGGTCCTCGGATCGCCCATCGACCACTCGCTCTCCCCGGTCCTGCACCGAGCTGCGTACGCCGAGCTCGGACTCCGCTGGACCTACGAGGCGATCGAGGTGGAGGAGCGTGAGCTGGCCAGGTTCGTGAACGGCCGGAACGCCAGCTGGCGCGGGCTCTCGCTGACGATGCCGCTGAAGCGCACCGTGATGCCGCTGCTCGACGGCCGGGACCACTGGGCCGAGATCTCCGGTGCCGCGAACACGGTGGTCTTCGACGGTGGCAGGCGGATGGGGCACAACACCGACATCCCCGGAGCCGTCGCGGCGCTCGAGTCGCGGGTCCCGGGACCTTTCACCTCGGCCGTCGTCCTCGGCGGCGGGGCGACTGCTGCCTCGATGCTGATCGCCCTGGGCGAGCTCGGCTGCGAACAGGCCCGGTTGCTCGTCCGTGAGCCCTCCCGGGCGCTGGAGACGATCGAGGCCGTGGGGCGCTTCGAGCGCGGTCCGGAGATCACCGTCGGCACGCTCGGCGACCCGGTCGGCGCCGCTGACCTGGTGGTCTCGACGATCCCGGCCGCCGCCCAGACGCCCTGGATGGTGCAGAGCGCCGACGAGTGCCCGGTCGTCTTCGAGGTGCTCTACGACCCGTGGCCGACCCCGCTCGCCGCGGCCGCCCTCGTCTCCGGTCGGATGCTGGTCAGCGGCCTCGACCTGCTGATCCACCAGGCAGCGATCCAGGTGGAGCTGATGACCGAGCACCCTGCGCCGATGGCAGCGATGCGCGCAGCCGGGGAGGGTGCGCTCGCGGCCCGGAGGACCTCGTGACCTGGACCGATCCCGGGCACCCCTGGGCCGGGCTGTTCGCCCTGGTCGTCGGTGGCCTGCTCGGGCTGCTCGTCCCGCGGCTGATCGCGGTCCTGCCCGAACCGGCTCCGGAACCGAAGCCGGAGACCGATGTGGTGGCTCCCGGCCTGCCGCCGGCTCCGCCGAAGGAGCCGTACGTCGCGATCGCTGCGCTGCCCGGCCTGGCGTGGCGCTGCGCGATCGCCACGGCTCTGGTCGCCGGGGTCGTCGGACTGAGCACCGGCTGGCACGGCGCGCTGGTGTACCTGGTCCCGCTGGCTCCGATCGGCGTCGCACTGACCCTGATCGACTGGCGTACGACGCTCCTGCCCACCCGGATCATCGCGCCGACGTACGGCCTGGTGGTGGCCGGGATCGTGGTCGCCGGTGTCCTCGACGGCGATCGGCACGCCGTGATCAGGGCGGTCCTGGGCTGGGTGGCCCTGGGCGGGTTCTACCTGCTCCAGTGGCTCGTGTACCCGCCGGCGATGGGGTACGGCGACGTCCGGCTCTCCGGGGTCCTGGGACTGGCCCTGGGCTACCTCGGGTGGGCCCCGGTGGTCGTCGGCGGGATGGCGGCGTTCTTCCTGGGCGGCATCATCGGAACCGTGCTGAGCAGGCTGAGCGTCGTCGACCGCAAGCGCTACCCGTTCGGGCCCTTCATGCTCGCCGGCGCGCTCGTCGGGATCGCGGTCGGACCGTGGGTCGCGACGAGTCTCGGTTACTGACGCTTCCCGCGGGCGCCCGAGCCCCGCGTGAAACACTGGCCCCATGCTCCGTTGGCTCACCGCGGGGGAGTCCCACGGACCCTCTCTGACCGCAATCCTCGAAGGCCTGCCTGCCCACGTGCAGGTGACCTCCGGTGACATCGCCGATGCCCTGGCGCGCCGTCGCCTCGGCTACGGCCGTGGTGCCCGGATGAAGTTCGAGCAGGACGAGGTCACCATCTCCGGCGGCGTCCGGCACGGAGTCACCCAGGGCGGACCGATCGCGATCTCGGTCGGCAACAGCGAGTGGCCCAAGTGGGAGACGGTGATGTCGGCCGACCCGGTGGACCCGGCCCTGCTCAAGGAGACCGGCCGCAACGCGGCACTGACCCGACCGCGCCCGGGTCATGCCGACCTGGCCGGGATGCAGAAGTACGACTTCGACGAAGCCCGTCCGATCCTCGAGCGCGCCTCAGCCCGGGAGACGGCCGCGCGGGTCGCGCTCGGCAGGGTCGCCTCGGCGTTCCTCGAGCAGGTCGGTGGCATCCAGATCGTCTCGCACGTCGTCGAGCTCGGCGGGGTCCGAGCACCCGCCGGTTCAGTTCCGCTTCCCGCGGACGTCGCCCGCCTCGACGAGGACCTGGTCCGCTGCCTGGACCCGGACGCGTCCGCCGCGATGGTCGCCCGGATCGATCAGGCGCACGAGGACGGCGACACCCTCGGCGGAGTGGTCGAGGTGGTTGTCCACGGCCTGCCGCCGGGCCTCGGCTCGCACGTGCACTGGGACCGCCGGCTGGACTCCCGACTCGCCGGGGCCCTGATGGGCATCCAGGCGATCAAGGGGGTCGAGGTCGGGGACGGGTTCGCCCTGGCCGCCACCCCCGGCTCGCTGGCCCACGACGAGATCGTCAACACCGACGGCGTCATCCGGCGTACGTCGGGCCGGGCCGGTGGCACCGAGGGCGGCATGTCGACGGGCGAGATCCTCCGGGTACGCGCGGCGATGAAGCCGATCGCGACCGTCCCGCGCGCGCTGCGCACCATCGACGTGGTGACGGGCGAGGCCACCGTCGCCCACCACCAGCGCTCGGACGTGTGCGCGGTCCCGGCAGCGGGCATCGTCGCGGAGGCGATGGTCGCCCTGGTGATCGCGGACGCCGTGGTCGAGAAGTTCGGCGGCGACGCCCTGAGCGAGACCAAGCGGAACCTGCAGGGCTACCTGGACGCGCTGAGGTACTCGTGACCCGCCCGCGGGTCGTCCTGGTCGGCTCGATGGGCGCCGGCAAGACGACGGTGGGCGGGCTGCTGGCCAGCGGGCTCGGCCTGGAGTTCCTCGACACCGACCACCTCGTCGAGGCGAGCGCCGGGAAGCCGGTCGCCGAGATCTTCGTCGATGACGGTGAGCAGCACTTCCGGGCGCTCGAGCGGGTGGCCGTGGCCGACGCCCTGCGCAGTCACGAGGGTGTTCTCGCGCTCGGCGGCGGCGCTGTCCTGGACGGGTCCACCCGGGAGCTGCTCGACGGGCACCGGGTGGTGTTCCTGCAGGTCGGCCTGGCCGACGCTGCCTCCCGGGTCGGTCTGGGCGTCTCCCGCCCGCTCCTGCTCGGCAACGTCCGTGGCCGGATCAAGCAGCTGCTCGACGAACGCACCCCGATCTACACCTCGGTGGCCCGCTGGACCGTCGCCACCGATGGCCTGAGCGCTGCCGAGGTCGCCGAGAAGGTGCGCCTGCTGGTGCAGGATGGTGCCCATGAGTGACGCGACCAGCGCGGTGACCCGGATGCCGGTGCGTGGCGCCTCGCCGTACGACGTCGTCGTGGGTCACGGAGTTCTTGCCGAGGTAGCCGTGATGCTCGGGGCCGGACCGCAGCGGGTGGCCGTCTGCTACCCGGAACCGCTGCGGAGCCTCGCTGACCGGGTGATCGCCACCCTCGACGGTGTCGAGGTGCTCCGGCTGGTGCTGCCCGACGGCGAGATCGCCAAGTCCGGACAGGTCGCCCTGGACGCCTGGGAGAAGCTCGGTGCTGCCGGCTTCACCCGGTCGGACGCGGTCGTGACCGTCGGTGGTGGCGCGACCACGGACATGGGTGGGTTCATCGCTGCGACCTGGTTGCGCGGCGTGCGCGTCGTGCACGTGCCGACCACGCTGCTCGCCATGGTCGACGCGGCGGTGGGTGGCAAGACCGGCATGAACACCGGCGCCGGGAAGAACCTGGTCGGTTCGTTCCACGAGCCTGCCGGGGTGGTCTGCGACCTCGACGTCCTCGGCACGCTCGCCGAACCTGAGCTGATCTCCGGTCTCGGGGAGGTCGTGAAGTGCGGGTTCATCGCGGACCCGGAGATCCTGGCGCTGATCGACCGCTGCCCGGCGAACGCCCTCGAGCCGCGGTCGGCCGAGCTCCGCGAGCTGGTGGAGCGCGCGATCGCGGTCAAGATCGCCGTCGTGGTCGACGACCTCAAGGAATCCGGGGGAGCGGACGGGCATCCCGGACGCGAGGTGCTGAACTACGGCCACACGATGGCGCACGCGATCGAGAAGGCCACGTCGTACCGGGTGCGCCACGGCGAGGCCGTCGCCCTCGGGATGGTCTACGTCGCCGAGCTCGCCCGCCTCGCCGGGCGGCTCGACGAAGCCACCGCGAACCGGCACGCCGAGGCTCTGGCCGCGGTGGGACTGCCGACCCGATTCGATGGGGCGCCGTTCGACGAGCTGCTCGCGACCATGCGCGTGGACAAGAAGGCTCGCGGCGCCCAGCTGCGGTTCCTGGTCCTCGACGGGCTCGCGCAGCCCGGGATCCTGGCCGACCCGCCGCTCGAGGACCTGCGCGCCGCCTACGAGCACCTGGCTCGGGGCGCTCGATGACGGCCCCGGTGCTCGTCCTGAACGGACCGAACCTGGGCCGGCTGGGTCGCCGCCAGCCCGAGATCTACGGGTCCACGACCCATGCCGAGCTGGTCGACCTGTGCGACGGCTGGGGCAGCGAGCTCGGCCTCGAGGTCGTCGTACGGCAGACCAACCACGAGGGCGAGATGCTCGACTGGCTCAACGAGGCCGCCGACGAGGGCAACCCGGTGGTGCTCAACGCAGCCGCCTGGTCGCACTACTCGTACGCGATCTTCGACGCCTGCGCCCAGCTGGTGGCGCCGCTCGTCGAGGTGCACATCTCGGACCCGCACAGCCGGCCCGAGGAGTTCCGGCACACCTCCGTGGTCACGCCGTACGCCGCCGCCGTGATCGTCGGCCAGGGGATCGATGGCTACCGGCAGGCGCTCGCGCACCTCGCGAACCGATAGACTCTCCGGCTGGCGCTCTGCTGGCGCTGCCCTCCCCTTTCCACAAAGACAAGGTTCCTGCGCGCATGGCAACGACGAACGACCTCAAGAACGGCATGGTTCTCAACATCGACGGTCAGCTCTGGGCCGTCACCGACTTCCAGCACGTCAAGCCCGGCAAAGGCCCCGCCTTCGTGCGCACCAAGCTGCGCAACGTCGAGTCGGGCAAGAACGTCGACCGGACGTTCAATGCGGGCATGAAGGTCGAGACGGCGAACGTCGACAAGCGCACGATGCAGTACCTGTACAACGACGGCACCTCGTACGTCTTCATGGACACGGCGAACTTCGACCAGATCGAGGTTCCGCCCGAGGTCCTCGGTGACGGCAGCAACTTCCTGCTGGAGAACCAGGAAGCGATCGTGGCGACCAACGAGGGTCGCGTCCTCTTCGTCGAGCTCCCGGCCTCGGTCGAGCTCGTGGTCACCTTCACCGAGCCGGGTCTGGCCGGCGACAGCGCCACCGGTCGCACGAAGCCCGCCACCCTGGAGACCGACCACGAGATCCAGGTGCCGCTGTTCATCAACCAGGGCGAGAAGATCAAGGTAGACACCCGCGATGGCGGTTCCTACCTCGGCCGCGTCAAGGGCTGAGCTGAAGCTTCGATGAGCGCTCGCTCCAAGGCCCGTAAGCGGGCCCTCGACCTGATCTTCGCCGCCGAGGCCCAGGGGCAGCTGGTCGGTGACGTCCTCGACGGTCAGCTGGCCGACGGCGACGGGCCGACCAACGAGTACACCGTGACGCTGGTCCGCGGCGTCGCCGACCGCCAGGAACGTCTCGACGAGCTGATCTCGTCCTACGCCAAGGGCTGGACCCTGGACCGGATGCCGGCCGTGGACCGCAACGTGCTCCGGCTCGGGATCTTCGAGGTGCTGTTCTCCGACGACGTGCCCGACGCCGTCGCCGTGAGCGAGGCGGTCAACCTGGTGCGGGACCTGTCCACCGACGAGTCGCCGGGCTTCGTCAACGGGATCCTCGCGCATGTCGTACGCGACAAGGAACAGCTCCTCACGTAAGACCGTCGTCATCCCCTGGACTGTTCCGGCTGGGGCCGGGCTGGTTGGCTGGGGGCATGAGCGAAGCAATCGAATGCGATGTCGTCGTCCTCGGACTCGGACCGGGCGGTGAGCACGCTGCCCTGCTCCTGGCGGGCAAGGGCCTGGACGTGGTGGCGATCGACGAGCGCCTGGTCGGGGGCGAGTGCCCGTACTTCGGGTGCGTGCCGTCGAAGATGATGATCGCCGCGGCCAGCACCCTCCGTGATGCCCGCCGGGTCGGGGACCTGGCCGGCAGCGTCGAGGTGAGCCCGGACTGGGCGCCGGTCGCGAAGCGGATCCGCGAGGAGGCCACCGACGACTGGGACGACCAGGTCGCGGTGGACCGGCTGGTCGAGGCCGGCGCGACGTTCGTGCGCGGTCGCGGGCGGATCACGGCGCCGCGCGAGGTCACCGTCGAGGGGCAGGCCTACGTCGCACGGCGCGGCATCGTGCTGAACACCGGTACGACGCCCAGCGCGCCTCCGATCGACGGACTCGCCGGTACGCCGTTCTGGACCAACCGCGAGATCGTCAAGGTCACCGAGGTCCCGGAGTCGATGATCGTGATCGGCGGCGGCCCGATCGGGTGCGAGCTGGCCCAGGTGTTCGCCACCTTCGACGTCGAGGTGACGGTGGTCGAGGTGGCGGACCGGATCATCGCGGTCGAGGAGCCGGAGGCCTCCGAGGTCCTGGCGAAGGCGTTCGCCGACCAGGGCATCGAGGTGATCGCCGGAGCGACGATCACCCGGGTCGAGCACGCCGCGGACGGCTTCACCGTCGTCCTCGCGGACCGCGCGCTGACCGCGCAGCGCCTGCTGGTCGCGGCCGGACGCCGGAACAACCTGCCCGACATCGGGCTGGAGCTCGTCGGGCTGGACCCTGCGGCCCGGGTCCTCGAGCCCGACGAGCGGATGCGGGTGGCCGAAGGCGTCTGGGCGGTGGGTGACATCACCGGCAAGGGCGCGTTCACGCACGTGTCGATGTACCAGGCCGACGTCGTCGTCCGGGACATCCTCGGCGAGGACGGCCCGTGGGCCGACTACCGGGCGGTGGCGCGGGTGACCTTCACGGTGCCCGAGGTCGGTTCCGTCGGTCTGTCCGAGGACGCCGCGCGCAAGCAGGGGATCGACGTCGTCACGGCTACGGGTGATCTCGGCTCGCGAGGGTGGCTGGCCAAGGAGGACGGTCTGATCAAGCTGGTCGCCGACCGGGCCAGGGGCGTGCTGGTGGGTGCCTGCGCGGTCGGGCCCAGCGGCGGCGAGGTGTTGTCGATGCTGGCGACAGCGGTGCACGCGGAGGTGCCGATCGCGACCCTGGCCGAGATGCACTTCGCGTACCCGACGTACTACCGGGCGGTGCAGCCGGTGCTGCGGGCACTGATCTGACGAACATCCGGTCCGGACTGCGAGACAGCCCGGTTTCCCGGGCCTCCGGTCGGCCGCTCGGCTGCTAGGGTCGGGGCCAGTTAGGCATCCTTTAACGAGCCGTCCTGTGAGGCGGAGAAGGAGGTCAGGCGCTGTGCCGCCTACCCAGGAGAGCGACGTGCAGCCGGAAGGCCGCACCGTCCTCGACGCCCGTGACATCGACCGGGCACTCACCCGGATCTCGCACGAGATCCTCGAGCGCAACAAGGGCTCGCACGACCTGGTGCTGCTCGGGATCCCGAGCCGCGGGGTCCACCTCGCCCAGCGGATCGCGGCCCGGATCGCCGAGGTCGAGGGCACCGGGATCCCGGTCGGCGCGCTCGACATCACGATGTACCGCGACGACCTCCGGCTGCGACCGGCGCGGACGCTGTCCCCGACCGACATCCCCGCCGCCGGCATCGACGACAAGATCGTCGTCCTGGTCGACGACGTCCTCTACTCCGGTCGCACCATCCGGGCGGCTCTGGACGCGATGAACGACATCGGTCGCCCGCAGGCCGTGCGGCTCGCCGTCCTGGTCGACCGCGGCCACCGGGACCTGCCGATCCGGGCCGACTTCGTCGGCAAGAACCTGCCCACGTCGACCAGCGAGAAGGTCGCCGTGCGGCTCAGCGAGTACGACGGGTCCGACTCGGTGACGATCCTGTGAAGGGCCACCTGCTGAGCGCTGGCGACCTGAGCCGCGACGACGCCGAGCTGATCCTGACCACCGCCGAGGAGATGCGCTCGCTGGCCGACCGGCCGATCAAGAAGCTGCCCGCGCTCCGCGGCCGGACCGTGGTCAACCTGTTCTTCGAGGACTCCACCCGGACCCGGATGTCGTTCGAGGCGGCCGCCAAGCGGCTCTCGGCCGACGTGATCAACTTCTCTGCCAAGGGCTCCTCGGTGAGCAAGGGCGAGTCGCTCAAGGACACCGCGATGACCCTGGAGGCGATGGGCGCCGACGCGGTCGTCGTCCGGCACTGGGCGTCGGGGGCCGCGTACAACCTGGCCCACGCCGGCTGGTCCCGCTCGACAGTGGTCAACGCCGGTGACGGTACCCACGAGCACCCGACCCAGGCCCTGCTGGACGCGTTCACGATGGTCCGGCACCTGGGTCCGCTGGACGGCCGCCGGGTGGCGATCGTCGGCGACGTCCTGCACAGCCGGGTGGCCCGGTCGAACGCGCTGCTGCTGCAGACGCTCGGCGCCGAGGTCACCCTGGTCGCGCCCCCCACGCTGCTCCCGTACGGCGTGGAGACCTGGGGGGTCGAGACCGGTTACGACATCGATGCGGTGCTGCCGAAGGCCGACGTGGTGATGATGCTCCGGGTCCAGCGGGAGCGGATGACCGACTCCTACTTCCCGAGCACCCGCGAGTACTCACGCCGCTACGGTCTCGATGCCCGGCGGATGGGTGCGCTCCAGGACCACACGATCGTGATGCACCCGGGCCCGATGGTCCGCGGCATGGAGATCACCGCCGACGTGGCCGACTCTGACCGCTCGGTGATCGTCGAGCAGGTCACCAACGGCGTAGCGGTCCGGATGGCGGTCCTCTACCTGCTGCTGGGCGGGAGCGAGCCTGCCCTCGGCGGAGCCGAGAATGTGCAGAGCGGCACCGATGGCACAGGAACCACGACGGAAGAGACGAACGCGTGACCACGTACCTGATCAAGGGCGCCTCGATCCTCGGCGGCGAGCCGACCGACCTGCTGATCGCGGACGGGGTGATCAAGTCGATCGGCAGCCAGGCCTCGACCGGGCTCGACCGCCGGTCGAGCCCGGTCGAGACCATCGACGCCGCCGGCCTGATCGCGCTCCCGGGCCTGGTCGACCTGCACACCCACCTGCGCGAGCCCGGCCGCGAGGACGCCGAGACCGTCGAGACCGGCACCCAGGCAGCTGCACTCGGCGGCTTCACCGCGGTGCACGCGATGGCCAACACCGACCCGGTGGCCGACACCGCCGGCGTCGTGGAGCAGGTCTGGCGGCTGGGACGCGAAGCCGGCTACGCGGACGTGTTCCCGGTCGGCGCGGTGACCGTCGGCCTGGCCGGTGAGCGGCTCGCCGAGCTCGGTGCGATGGCTGACTCCGCTGCGCGGGTCCGGGTCTTCTCCGACGACGGCAAGTGCGTCGCCGACCCGGTGCTGATGCGGCGGGCGCTGGAGTACGTGAAGGCGTTCGACGGGGTCATCGCCCAGCACGCCCAGGAGCCCCGGCTCACCGAGGACGCCCAGATGAACGAGGGCGAGCTCTCCGGTCGCCTCGGCCTCCGCGGCTGGCCGGCGGTTGCCGAGGAAGCGATCATCGCCCGGGACTGCCTGCTCGCGCAGCACGTCAAGTCCCGGCTGCACGTCTGCCACGTCTCGACCGCCGGTTCGGTGGAGATCGTCCGCTGGGCGAAGGCTCGCGCCGAGGCCGAGGGCGGCTGGACCGTGACCGCCGAGGTCTGCCCGCACCACCTGCTGCTCACCGACGAGCTCGCTGCGACCTACGACCCGATCTACAAGGTGAACCCGCCGCTGCGCACCGCCACCGACGTCGAGGCGGTCCGGCAGGGCCTGGCCGACGGCGTCCTGGACATCGTCGCGACCGACCACGCCCCGCACCCGCACGAGGACAAGGACTGCGAGTGGCAGGCCGCAGCGTTCGGGATGCTCGGGCTGGAGACGGCGCTCTCGATCGTGCAGGCCACGATGGTCGACGCCGGCCTGCTGGACTGGGCGGGCGTCGCCGAGCGGATGTCCTACGCGCCGGCCCGGATCGGCCGCCTGGACAACCACGGGCGCCCGATCGCCGAGGGTGAACCGGCCAACATCGTGCTCTACGACGCGGCCGCGACCCGGGTGATCGAGGCGAGCGCGATGTCCTCGCTCTCGCGCAACACCCCGTACGCCGGTCGCGAGCTGCCCGGGCAGGTCGTGGCGACGTTCCTGCGCGGCAAGGCGACGGTCCTGGACGGGAAGCTCGCCTGATGGCGTCCCCCTGGAAATGGCGTCCGAAGCACGCCTCGGACGGCATCCCGGAGCTGGTGCCGATCCCGGCGATCGCCGACCTGCCGCCGGCGAAGATGCAGGCGGCCGGCCGCTACCTGGGCACCCTCGACACCGACGGCCGCCGGGTGATCGGTCACAGCCTCTCGGCGAAGAGCGCTGCCCGGCTGTCGCTCTCGACCGAGGGCATCGACGTCGTCCGGATCGCCGGGTCGTTCCGGATCCGCGCGGACGCGCTCCGCGGCGCCCGGGCCGCAGATTCGTGGAACGGCAAGCCCGTTGTCGATCTGCTCCTGGTCCGCTGGAACCACGCCGGTCGCGACTGGGAGACGGGCTTCCGGCTCGATCCGGCACGCAGCGTCCGCGACGTCGCCAAGGCCCAGCTCGGCAGCACCCGTTCGACGGTCCAGCCCGATGCCGGTTCCTGGGTCCGCACGATCTCGAAGATGGCCCGAAACAATGCAAGGGGAAACGCATGACCGAGGCAATCCTGGTCCTGGAGGACGGTCGGACCTTCCGGGGCGAGACCTACGGCGCCGAGGGGGAGACCTTCGGGGAGGCGGTCTTCTCGACCGGCATGACCGGGTACCAGGAGACCCTCACCGACCCGTCGTACCACCGGCAGGTCGTGGTGATGACCGCGCCGCACATCGGCAACACCGGCATCAACGACGAGGACCAGGAGTCGCAGCGGATCTGGGTCAGCGGGTACGTCGTCCGCGATCCCGCCCGGGTGCCGAGCAACTGGCGCAGCGTGCGCACGCTCGACGACGAGCTGCGCACCCAGGGAGTGGTCGGGATCAGCGGCATCGACACCCGCGCCCTGACCCGGCACCTGCGCGAGCGCGGCGCGATGCGGGTCGGTATCTCCAGCACCGAGTCCGACCCGAAGGCGCTGCTCGCCCGGGTGCTCGCCTCCGGCGAGATGGCCGGTGCGGAGCTCTCCAGCGAGGTCAGCACCGAGACGGCGTACGTCGTGGAGGCCGTCGGCACGAAGGTCGCGACCGTCGCTGCGATCGACCTGGGCATCAAGGCGAACACGCCCCGGATGATGAGCGAGCGCGGCATCGAGGTGCACGTGCTCCCGGCGACGGCGACGATCCAGGACGTTCTCGCAGTCGCCCCGGACGGGTTGTTCTTCTCCAACGGTCCCGGTGACCCGGCCGCGACCACCGGTCAGGTCGAGCTCCTCAAGGACGCGCTCGGACGCGGTCTCCCGTACTTCGGGATCTGCTTCGGCAACCAGCTCTTCGGCCGGGCGCTCGGGTTCGGCACCTTCAAGCTGAAGTACGGCCACCGCGGCATCAACCAGCCGGTGATGGACCGGACCACCGGCAAGGTCGAGGTGACCGCGCACAACCACGGGTTCGCCGTCGACGCACCGCTGCAGGGCAGCACCAGCACGCCGTACGGCGAGGCGACCGTGAGCCACGTCTGCCTCAACGACGACGTCGTCGAGGGACTGGAGCTTCGTGACAGCGCCGGGGCGCTCAAGGCGTTCTCGGTCCAGTACCACCCCGAGGCAGCGGCTGGTCCCCATGACGCCGCCTACCTGTTCGACCGATTCCTTGACCTCATGAGCGACCAGAAGGAGGCCTGAACTGATGCCGAAGCGCGAAGACATCAAGTCGATCCTGGTGATCGGCTCCGGGCCGATCATCATCGGCCAGGCCTGCGAGTTCGACTACTCCGGGACCCAGGCCTGCCGGGTCCTGAAGGAGGAGGGGATCCGGGTCATCCTGGTGAACTCCAACCCCGCCACGATCATGACCGACCCCGAGTTCGCCGACGCCACCTACATCGAGCCGATCACGGTCGAGTACGTGGAGAAGGTGATCGCCAAGGAGCGCCCGGACGCGCTGCTGGCGACCCTCGGTGGTCAGACCGCGCTGAACTGCGCGATCGGGCTCGACGAGGCCGGCATCCTGGAGAAGTACAACGTCGAACTGATCGGCGCCAGCATCGAGGCGATCAACCGCGGTGAGAACCGGCAGTCCTTCAAGCAGATCGTCGAGGAGCTCGGCGGTGAGGTCGCCCGCTCGGTGATCTGCAACGCCGACGGTTACACCGGTACCGACGAACCCGGTCGGGTGGCGCACGCGCTCGCCAAGGCGATGGCCGGCGTCGACGAGCTCGGCGGGTACCCGGTCGTCGTACGGCCGTCCTTCACGATGGGCGGCACCGGCTCGGGCATCGCGTACAACGAGAAGGACCTGGTCCGCATCGCCGGCTCGGGCTTCGCCGCCAGCCCGACCACCGAGGTCCTCCTGGAGGAGTCGATCATCGGCTGGAAGGAGTACGAGCTCGAGGTCATGCGCGACACCGCCGACAACGTGGTGATCATCTGCTCGATCGAGAACCTGGACCCGATGGGCGTGCACACCGGCGACTCGATCACGGTCGCACCGGCGATGACCCTGACCGACCGCGAGTACCAGCACCTGCGCGACCTCGCGATCGGCATCATCCGGTCGGTCGGCGTCGACACCGGCGGCTGCAACATCCAGTACGCCGTCAACCCGGCCGACGGCCGGGTCGTCGTGATCGAGATGAACCCGAGGGTCTCCCGGTCCAGCGCGCTCGCGTCGAAGGCGACCGGGTTCCCGATCGCCAAGATCGCCGCCAAGGTCGCGATCGGCTACACCCTCGACGAGATCCCGAACGACATCACCAAGGTGACCCCGGCGAGCTTCGAGCCGACCCTCGACTACGTCGTGGTGAAGGTGCCGCGGTTCGCCTTCGAGAAGTTCCCGACCGCCGACAAGACCCTGACCACGCACATGAAGTCGGTCGGCGAGGCGATGGCGATCGGTCGCAACTTCACCGAGGCCCTCCAGAAGGCGCTGCGCAGCCTGGAGCAGAAGGACTCGGTCTTCGACTGGAGCCAGGAATGGGTGGAGCTCGACAAGGACGCCCTGCTCGAGGAGATCAAGATCCCGACCGACGGCCGGCTCAAGCGCGTGATGGACACGATCCGTGCCGGGGCGACCCCGCTCGAGATCCACGAGGCCACCGGCATCGACCCCTGGTTCGTGGACCAGATCGGGATGATCAACGAGATCGCCCAGGAGATCATCGCCGCCGACGAGCTCTCGCAGGCGCTGCTGCGCAAGGCCAAGCGGCATGGTTTCTCCGACGCCCAGATCGCGAAGATGCGCGGGCTGACCGAGGACGTCGTCCGCGGTATCCGGCACGCGCTCGGCGTCCGCCCCGTCTACAAGACCGTCGACACCTGTGCCGCCGAGTTCGCCGCGAAGACGCCGTACCACTACAGCTCGTACGACGAGGAGACCGAGGTCGCGCCACGCACCAAGGAGGCCGTGATCATCCTCGGTAGCGGCCCGAACCGGATCGGTCAGGGCATCGAGTTCGACTACTCCTGCGTGCACGCCTCGATGGCGCTGTCCGAGGCCGGCTACGAGACCGTGATGGTCAACTGCAACCCGGAGACGGTCTCGACCGACTACGACACCTCCGACCGGCTGTACTTCGAACCGCTCTCCCTCGAGGACGTGCTGGAGGTCGTGCACGCCGAGACGCTGGCCGGTCCGATCGCGGGCGTCATCTGCCAGCTCGGCGGCCAGACCCCGCTGGGGCTGGCCCAGGGGCTCGAGGACGCGGGCGTCCCGATCGTCGGAACCTCCCCGGCTGCCATCGAGCTTGCCGAGGAGCGCGGGGCGTTCGGCCGGCTGCTCAAGGAAGCCGGCCTGGTCGCGCCCAAGCACGGCACCGCGGTCTCGTTCACCGACGCCCAGGAGATCGCTGCCGAGATCGGGTACCCGGTCCTGGTGCGGCCCTCGTACGTGCTCGGCGGACGGGGCATGCAGATCGTCTACAACGACGACTCGCTGCGTACCTACATCGAGGCTGCTACCGGCACCATCGGGATCACCCCGGACCGCCCGGTGCTGGTGGACCGGTTCATCGACGACGCGGTCGAGATCGACGTCGACGCCCTGTACGACGGCACCCAGCTGTTCCTGGGCGGCGTGATGGAGCACATCGAGGAGGCCGGGATCCACTCCGGCGACTCCTCCTGCGCGCTGCCGCCGATCACGCTCGGAGCGGCGGAGATCGCCCGGATCCGGGAAGCCACCGAGGCGATCGCCAAGGGCATCGGCGTGGTCGGGCTGCTCAACATCCAGTTCGCCCTCGGCGCGGACGTCCTCTACGTGCTCGAGGCCAACCCCCGGGCCAGCCGGACGGTGCCGTTCGTCTCGAAGGCGACCGCGACCCCGCTGGCCAAGGCCGCGGCCCGGGTGATGATGGGGGAGTCGATCGCGTCGCTGCTCGCGGCGGGCGTCCTGCCCGCGATCGATGGCGGCGAGCTCCCGAGCGACGCCCCGATCGCGGTCAAGGAAGCCGTGATGCCGTTCAACCGGTTCCGGACCCCGGAGGGCCTGTTCGTCGACACGGTGCTCGGGCCCGAGATGAAGTCGACCGGCGAGGTGATGGGCTTCGACGCCGACTTCGGGACGGCGTTCGCGAAGTCCCAGACCGCCGCCTACGGATCGCTGCCGACCTCGGGCAGCGTGTTCGTCAGCATGGCCAACCGTGACAAGCGCACGATGATCTTCCCGGTGAAGGTGCTCGCCGAGGCCGGCTTCGAGATCCTCGCCTCCCAGGGAACCGCCGAGGTCCTGCGTCGCAACGGCATCAAGGCGACCGTCGTCCGCAAGCACTTCGAGGGAACCGGCCCGAACGGGGAACCGACCAGCGTCCAGCTGATCCTCGACGGCCAGGTGGACCTGATCGTGAACACCCCGCACGGAACGACCCAGGGCGGGGACTCGCGGATCGACGGCTACGAGATCCGGACGGCCGCGGTGCTGGCCGGGATCCCGTGCATCACCACGGTCCAGGGCCTGGCTGCCGCGGTCCAGGGGATCGAGGCGCTGCGCTCGGGCAACATCGGCGTCCGCTCGCTGCAGGACTGGGCCCTGATGAGGTCGACGCCGGAGCCGCTGTCTGGGCAGGTGCCGCCGGCGTGACCTCGGCCTACCGCTTCGTGTTCGACAAGGTCCTCACCAGGGTCGACCCCGAGCAGGCTCACCACGCGGCGTTCGCGGGGATCCGGGCCGCCGGACCGGCGTTGCGCAGCGCGGGCCGGGCGATGCCCGCGGCAGCAGGCGTCCGGGTGATGGGGATCGACTTCCCGGCCGTTCTCGGACTGGCGGCCGGCTTCGACAAGAACGCGGTCGGGATCGACGCGCTGGGCGCCCTCGGCTTCGGATTCGTGGAGATCGGGACGGTCACCGGACAGCCGCAGCCGGGCAACCCGAAGCCGCGGTTGGTCCGGCTGCCGTCGGACCGCGCCGTGGTGAACCGGATGGGGTTCAACAACGACGGCGCCGAGGCGGTCGCGCGCCGCCTCGAGGTGAGACGGTCGCGACTCGGCTCGACCACCGGTGGCCGAGGCCCGTCGAGACCCGTCCTGGGCGTGAACATCGGCAAGACCAAGGTCGTGCCCGAGGACGCCGCGATCGGCGACTACGAGAAGAGCACCGGACTCCTGGCGCCGTACGCCGACTACCTGGTCGTCAACGTCTCCTCGCCGAACACCCCGGGTCTCCGGGACCTGCAGGCGGTGGCCAAGCTGGAGCCGTTGCTGCGCGCCGTACGGCGGCGCGCGGACGAGGTGACCGCGACCAGGATCCCGCTGCTGGTGAAGATCGCGCCCGACCTGAGCGACTCCGACGTGCTCGAGGTCGCCGACCTCGCGGTCGCCCTGGAGCTGGACGGGATCGTCGCCACCAACACCACGATCAGCCGGGACGGTCTGTCCGCCACCGCCGCCGAGATCGAGCGCGCCGGTGCCGGCGGGCTCTCGGGAGAACCGCTGCGCCGCCGGTCCCTGGACGTGATCAGGATGCTGCGGACCCGCGTCGGTGACGACCTGGCGCTGATCGGGGTCGGCGGGATCGCCGGCGTCGAAGATGCGGTCGAACGCCTCGCTGCGGGTGCCGACCTGCTCCAGGCCTACACCGCGTTCATCTACGAAGGACCGTTCTGGCCCCGACGGATGAACGCCGAGATCGCGAAGGAGAAGCGACGATGACGACCTTCGACAGCACCTCGTTCGGCGGGCGGCTGCGGGCGGCCATGGACGACCGAGGGCCGCTGTGCGCGGGCATCGACCCGCACGCCGGGCTGCTGGCGGCCTGGGGCCTGCCCGAGACCGTCGCCGGACTCGAGAAGTTCGCCCTCGGCGCGGCCGAGGCGCTGGCTCCGGTCTGCGCAGCGATCAAGCCGCAGTCGGCGTTCTTCGAGCGCTTCGGCTCGGCGGGGGTCGCGGTGCTCGAGCGGACCATCGCGACCTGCCGCGAGGCGGGCGCGCTGGTGGTGCTGGACGTGAAGCGCGGTGACATCGGGACGACGGCCCAGGCGTACGCCGACGCCTACCTCGACCCGTCGTCCCCGATCGCCGCCGACGCGATCACGGCGAGCCCCTACCTCGGCTTCGGCAGTCTGAGCCCGATGATCGAGACCGCCAGGAAGTTCGACGCGGGTGTCTTCGTGCTGGCGCTGACCTCGAACCCCGAGGGCCCGGACTACCAGCACGCGATCCGGCCCGACGGCCGCACGGTCGCGGGTTCGGTGCTGGACTCGTTGCGTGCCGAGAACGCGGGGGCGACGCCGCTGGGATCGTTCGGTGCGGTGGTCGGCGCCACCATCGCCGACCCGACGGTCGCACTCGACATCAACGGTCCGTTGCTCGTCCCCGGCATCGGAGCCCAGGGCGGTACCGCGGAGGACGTACGCCGGATCTTCGGAGACGTGCTCGCCCAGGTGCTGCCGGCCAGCTCGCGGGAGATCCTGGGGGCCGGACCTGACCCGGCCGCGCTCAGGGCTGCCGCCGAGGCCGTGGCAGCCTCGTTCGCCGCGCTGGTCGGCCGATGACCCGACCCTTGCGACCTGTGCGGCGCACGGCGACGGCGGTCGCGCTGCTCGTCGTGAGCGGACTGCTGGTGTCCGGCTGCGGCGGCGCCAGCGAGGCGTCGTACTGCAAAGCGCTCAAGTCCGACCAGTCGGTCTTCGCCGACGACGGGACCGGCCTGCAGCTGATCACCAACCTCCCGAAGCTCGAGAGCCTGGCTGCCAAGGCGCCGGACGACATCGACGACGAGTGGCAGGCCTTCACCGCCGCGCTGGAGTCGTTGCGGGACGCGATCACGAAGGCGCACACCCAGCCCAAGGACTTCGTCGACGGCAAACCACCCGCCGGCCTCGCACCGGCTGACGTGGCAGCGATCTCGGCCGCGGCGAACGAGCTCAGCGACCCCGACGTGCTCGACGCTGCCAACGGGATCGAGCAAGAGGCCAAGGACGTCTGCCAGTTCCAGCTGGGCCTCTAGCGCCGCCGTACGCGGCGCCTGGCCGCAATGTCCGATACCGTCCGGCCGATTGTCGCCCCGCGTTGCAGCAGGGGAGCAGTGCTGGCTAGATTGCACCCCACCGCATCTGCTTGTTGAACCGCCGAGAAGAGGTTGTCCCGTGGCCCTGCCACCACTCACGCCCGAGCAGCGTCAGGCAGCCCTCGACAAGGCCGCCGCCTCACGCCGGGAGCGGGCCGCGGTGAAGAACCGGTTGAAGCACTCCGGCGCCTCGATCGCGGAGGTCCTGGCCGAGGGCGAGAACAACCTGGTGATCGGCAAGATGCGCGTCAGCGAGCTGCTGGCCTCGATGCCCGGCCTGGGCAAGGTGCGCTCGGCCCAGGTGATGGAGCGCCTCAAGATCTCGGAGAGCCGGCGCGTGCGCGGGCTGGGTGCGAAGCAGATCGCGGCGCTGGTCGCCGAATTCCCCTCCGGTGAGTGACGCCCCGGACAGCACCGGTTCCACGCTGCGCTCGGCCAGGCTGACGGTGCTCGCCGGCCCGACCGCGGTCGGCAAGGGCACCGTCACGGCGTACCTGCGCGAGCACCACCCGGAGGTCTGGATCTCGGTCTCGGCCACGACCCGCGCGCGCCGTCCCGGCGAGGTCGACGGCGTGCACTACCACTTCGTCACCGACGACGAGTTCGACGCGATGGTCGCCGCGGACGAGCTGCTCGAGTGGGCGGTGGTGCACAAGCAGGCTCGGTACGGCACCCCGAGGGCACCCGTGCTGGAGGTGCTCGCCTCCGACCGGCCGGCCCTCCTGGAGATCGACCTGCAGGGAGCGCGCCAGGTCAGGGAGCGGATGCCGGAGGCACGATTCGTGTTCCTCTCGCCGCCGTCCTGGGAGGAATTGGTGCGGCGTCTCGTCGGTCGCGGCACCGAGAACGAGGCCGAGCGCGAGCGTCGGCTCGACACTGCGCGCGCCGAGCTGGCCGCCGAGACGGAGTTCGACGCCACCGTCGTGAACCACACGATTCCCGCTGCGGTCGAAGAGTTGGTAGAGTTGATGAGGTCCTGAGGCACGTCTGCCCAGGATCGTCTTCTTCCTAACCGTCTGCGAGGCTCGATGAGCGTGTCCGGCAACCAGCCCGTCGCATTGGGGATCACCAACCCCCCGATCGACGACCTGCTGACCAAGACCGACTCCAAGTACAAGCTGGTGCTCTACAGCGCCAAGCGTGCACGTCAGATCAACGCGTACTACTCGCAGCTGGGCGAGGGCCTGCTCGAGTACGTCGGCCCGCTCGTGGACACCCATGTCCAGGAGAAGCCGCTCTCGATCGCGATGCGCGAGATCGCCGAGGACCTGCTGGTCTGCGAGGACATCGACCCCGACGAGGTCGCAGCGGAGGCTGCGGCCAAGTGACCTGAGGGTCCCTGATGAGCACCCGGTCGTCCCGTCCTCACGTCGTTCTCGGCGTGAGCGGCGGGATTGCTGCGTACAAGGCCTGTGAGCTGCTCCGCCGGTTCACCGAGTCCGGGTACGACGTCACCGTGGTCCCCACCGCTGCGGCACTGCAGTTCGTGGGAGCACCGACCTGGTCGGCGCTGTCCGGCAAGCCGGTGAGCACCGAGGTCTGGGACGACGTCCACCTGGTCCCGCACGTCCGGATCGGCCAGACCGCTGATCTCGTGGTCGTCGCTCCGGCCACCGCGGACCTGCTGGCGAAGGCTGCGCACGGGTTGGCTGACGACCTGCTGACCACCACCCTGCTGACCGCCCGCTGCCCGGTGGTGTTCGCCCCGGCGATGCACACCGAGATGTGGGACCACCCGGCGACGGCGGCGAACGTGGCCACCCTGCGCGAGCGGGGGGCGCTGGTGATCGAGCCGGCCGAAGGACGCCTGACCGGCGCCGACACCGGCAAGGGACGCCTGCCCGACCCGGCCGAGATCTATGCGATCGCCACCGACCTGCTCGCGCGCGGCGGCAGCCTCGCCCAGGACCTTGCCGGGGCGCACGTCGTCGTGTCCGCCGGCGGCACCCGGGAGTACCTGGACCCGGTGCGCTTCCTCGGCAACCGTTCCTCGGGCCTGCAGGGCTACGCACTCGCCCGTACCGCGGCGGCTCGCGGCGCCGAGGTCACCCTGATCGCGGCGAACGTCACGCTGCCCGACCCGGCCGGGGTCAAGGTGGTCCGCGTCGAGACCACCGCCGAGCTCCAGGCCGAGGTGATGGCTGCGGCGACCGCTGCGGACGTCGTGGTGATGGCTGCGGCTCCGGCGGACTTCCGCCCCGCGACGTTCACCGAGTCCAAGATCAAGAAGGCCGAGGACGGGACGTCCCCGGAGATCCGGCTGACCCAGAACCCCGACATCCTCGCCGGCCTGGCCCAGGACCGCCCGCACCCGGACCTGGTCGTGGTGGGTTTCGCGGCCGAGACCGGCGACACGCACGGTTCGGTGATGGACCACGCCCGGACCAAGCTCGCCCGGAAGGGTTGCGACCTGCTCGTCGTGAACGACGTCGGTGGCGGGAAGGTGTTCGGCTCCGAGGAGAACGAGGCGGTCATCCTGGGCGCCGACGGGTCCTCGACCTCGGTCCCGCGCGGTTCGAAGAGCGCGGTCGCCCAGGCCATCTGGGACCGCGTCGCGCCGCTCCTCAACGCCCGCTGAAGAACCTCTGCAGGGTGTTTTCCTGAGATGCCGTCTCACGATGAGGACCCTCCGTTAGGCTTGCCGCGCTGCACTCGACCCCATGGACTAACCGGCTGAAACAGGGCCGGAGAAAACTGCAGGAGACACAAGTGACTGGACGTCTGTTCACCTCGGAGTCTGTGACCGAGGGCCACCCGGACAAGATTGCTGACCAGCTCAGCGACACCGTGCTGGACGCGCTGCTGGCCGGCGACCCGGACAGCCGGGTTGCCTGCGAGACGCTGATCACCACCGGCCTGGTCGTCATCGCGGGCGAGGTCACCACCAGGACCTACGCCCCGATCGCCCAGCTCGTTCGCGAGAAGATCCTCGAGATCGGCTACGACTCGTCGGTCAAGGGCTTCGACGGTGCCTCCTGCGGCGTCCAGATCGCGCTCGGCCAGCAGTCTCCCGACATCGCGCAGGGCGTGGACAAGGGCTTCGAGGCCCGCGTCGACGGCTCCAGCGACGACCTCGACAGCCAGGGTGCCGGCGACCAGGGTCTGATGTTCGGCTACGCCTGCGACGACACCAAGGAGCTGATGCCGCTCCCGATCTCGATCGCCCAGCGTCTGGCCGAGCGCCTCACCGCGGTCCGCAAGGACGGCACGCTGTCCTACCTGCGTCCCGACGGCAAGACCCAGGTCACCGTCGAGTACGACGAGAACGACCGTCCGGTCCGGATCGACACCGTGGTGCTCTCGACCCAGCACGCCGAGGGTGTCGACCTGGTCAACACGCTGACCCCGGACATCAAGTCCCACGTCATCGACCCGATCCTGGCCACGTTCGACATCCCGTCCGAGGGCTACCGGCTGCTGGTCAACCCGACCGGCAACTTCGTCGTCGGCGGCCCGATGGGTGACGCCGGCCTGACCGGCCGCAAGATCATCGTCGACACCTACGGCGGCATGGCTCGCCACGGTGGCGGCGCGTTCTCCGGCAAGGACCCGTCGAAGGTCGACCGTTCGGCCGCCTACGCGATGCGCTGGGTCGCCAAGAACGTCGTTGCGGCTGGTCTCGCGACCCGCTGCGAGGCCCAGGTCGCCTACGCCATCGGCAAGGCTGCCCCGGTGGGTGTCTTCATCCAGACCTTCGGGACCGGCGTCGTCTCCGACGAGGCCATCCAGAAGGCCGTCCTCGAGGTCTTCGACCTGCGTCCGGCCGCGATCGTGCGCGACCTGGACCTCAAGCGCCCGATCTACGCGAAGACCGCGGCGTACGGGCACTTCGGCCGCGAGCTCCCGGAGTTCTACTGGGAGCGCACCGACCGCGCCGACGACCTGAAGAAGGCCGCCGGAATCTGACCACGCCTGAACCGGCCGTTCCCGCACGGGACGGCCGGTTCTGCGTTTCGGTGCCGTTCGGTCCCCGTCGGTGGTGACTGGTTGGATGGCTCCATGACCGCAGGACCGGCCGGGGACGGCGACGAGCAGCTGTCGCTGCCCGGGCTCGTCCGGGCCGAGGCCCGCAAGGCCAGGCCGCCCACGGCCAAGAAGCCCGTCGAGCGGGCCGAGGTCGACCCGATCGCGCAGGTCCTGGTCGACCTGCCGCTCGCGCACCTGGACCGCCCGTTCGACTACGCGGTCCCGGCCGCGATGGCCGCCACCGCGCTGCCCGGTACCCGGGTGAAAGTTCGTTTCGCAGGTCAGGACGTCGACGGCTACGTCGTCGCCCGGGTCGCGGACTCGTCCCATCCCGGCCCGCTGCAGTACCTGCGCCGGGTGGTCAGCGCCGAGCCGGTGCTCTCCGCCGCGATCGCCGGCCTCGTGGGTGACGTGGCCGCCCGGTACGCGGGCACCCGGTCAGACGTGCTCCGGCTCGCGATCCCGTCGCGGCACGCCGGGACCGAGAAGGTCCCGAGCCCCCCGGTGCCGCTGATCACGGCGACGGCCGACTCCGCGGGCTGGAGCCGGTACGACGGCGGCGAGCGGTTCCTCGGAGACCTGGCGCACGGTGCCCGGCCGCGGGTCGTCTGGGCAGCCGGTCCCGGTGACGACCCGTCAACCCTGCTGGCCGAGGCGGTGATCGCGACCGCAGCCACGGGTCGCGGCGCCCTGGTCTGCCTGCCCGACCGCCGCGACGTCGAGCGCCTCGACGCTGCACTGACCGCGCGACTCGCGCCCGGCCAGCACGTCGTCCTGACAGCGGATGCGGGCCCGTCCCGGCGCTACGCCGCGTTCCTGGCCGTTGCCCGCGGAACTGTGCGGGTCGTGATCGGGACCAGGGCGGCTGCGTTCGCGCCCGTGCACGACCTGGGCCTGGTGGCGATCTGGGACGACGGCGACGACCTGCACGCCGAGCCGCGCGCGCCGTACCCGAACGCCCGGGAGGTCCTGCTGCTCCGGGCCCGGGCCGAGGAGACAGCGGTCCTGCTCGGGGCGCACGCACGCAGCGTCGAGGCCGAGTACCTGGTCCGCAGCGGGTGGGCGAACGAGGTCTCGCTGTCCCGTGACGAGCTGCGACGCCGGGTGGCGGTCTCGATCGCCGGCGCCAGCGACGTGGAGCAGGAACGCGATCCGGGAGCGGTGACGAGCCGGCTGCCCAAGTCGGTCTTCGCGGTCGTCCGGGAGGCGTTGACGACCGGTCCGGTGCTCGTGCAGACCCCGCGCTCGGGCTACGCGACCCGGCTGGCGTGCGACTCCTGCCGGACGCCGGCGGGGTGTGCCCAGTGCCACGGTCCGCTGCGGATCGTGTCCGCCCAGGCCAGCCCGTCGTGCACCTGGTGCGGGACCGGGGCCGCCGGCTGGAGCTGCCCGGAATGCGGGGGCCGCGGACTCCGGGCGCCGGTGCTCGGTGATCGCCGTACCGCCGAGGAGCTCGGACGCGCCTTTCCTGCGGTCCCGGTCCAGACGTCTGCGGGGGACCGTGTCCTGAGCCACGTCGAGGCACGTCCGGCCATCGTCGTCGCCACCCCCGGCGCCGAGCCGACCGTCGCGGGCGGTTACGCGGCCGTGGTGCTGCTCGACACGTGGCTGCTGCTGGCCCGGTCCGACCTGCGTGCTGACGAGGAGGCGCTGCGACGCTGGTCGAACGCTGCTGCCCTGGTCGGTGCGCGGAACGGCCCCGGGAAGGTGATCGCCGTGGGCGACCCTGTGCGTCCCGCCCTGCAGGCGCTCGTCCGCTGGGACCCGGCCGGGTTCGCCCAGCGCGAGATCGTCGAGAGGCAGGAGGCGCACCTGCCGCCCGCGTCCCGGATGGCCACGGTCACCGGACCGGCGGAGCAGCTCGAACCGGCGCTGGCCTCGATGGTGCTGCCGGAGGGTGCGGAGGTCCTGGGCCCGGTTCCCGCCGAGGACGGTGAGCGCTACGTCGTCCGGGTGCCGCGCACCCGTGGCGCCGAGCTCTCCTCGGCGCTGGTCGCGCTGCAGGCGCAGCGTTCGGCCCGCAAGGAGCCGCACCTGCGCGTCGAGGTCGATCCGAGCACGCTCGACTGACGGTCAGCACGACGCCCGCTCTAGACTTGGCCGTTCCCATCGCAGCAGGAGGCAGTTCGCGTGTCCATCAGGCCGATCCGGTTGTTCGGTGATCCGGTGCTGCGTACGCAGGCGCTGGCTGTGACCGACTTCGACAAGGAGATCCGGGCACTCGTGGCGGACCTGACCGACACCATGCTGGACGCGCCCGGCGCAGGCCTGGCCGCACCGCAGATCGGCGTCGGACTGCGGGTGTTCACCTGGAACGTCGAGGGCGAGCTCGGGCACCTGATCAACCCGGAGCTGACGCTCTCCAGCGAGACCCAGGACGGAGCCGAGGGCTGTCTGTCGCTCCCCGAGCTGACCCTGGACTGCATCCGGGCGCTGTCGGTGGTCGCGCACGGGTTCGACATGTACGGCGAACCGGTGACGATCGAGGGATCCGACCTGCTCGCCCGGGCGATCCAGCACGAGACCGACCACCTCGACGGGATCCTCTTCATCGACCGGCTCGACCGTGAGGCCCGCAGAGCGGCGATGAAGCAGATCCGCGAGGCCGAGTGGTTCGGGGCCGACACCCAGGTCCGGGTCTCGCCGCACGCCACGAACGGGTTCGGCCTGTGAGGCTCGTCTTCGCGGGCACCCCGGAGCCGGCGCTCCCGGCGTTGCAGGCGATCGCCGACAGCAGGCACGACCTGGTCGGGGTCGTCACCCGCCCGGACGCGCCGTCGGGCCGTGGCCGCAAGCTGGTGGCGTCTCCGGTCGCCCAGCTCGCCGAGCAGCTCGGCGTACCTGTGCTCAAGCCCGAGCACCCCCGCGATCCCGACTTCCAGGCGGCGCTGGCCGCCCTGGAGCCGGACTGCTGCCCGGTCGTCGCG
Organism: Marmoricola sp.; assembly: GCA_025965315.1. Taxonomy (GTDB): domain Bacteria; phylum Actinomycetota; class Actinomycetes; order Propionibacteriales; family Nocardioidaceae; genus Marmoricola. The sequence continues at coordinate 739 of JAOPXD010000140.1, read as the reverse complement.
TACGGCGCGATGCTGCCGCAGTCGGCGCTGGACATCCCGAAGCACGGCTGGGTCAACCTGCACTTCTCGGTGCTCCCGAACTGGCGCGGAGCCGCTCCGGTGCAGCACTCGATCTGGGCGGGCGACCAGGTCACCGGGGCGACCACGTTCCGGATCGTCAAGGAGCTGGATGCCGGTCCGACCTTCGGGCTGATGACCCAGCTCATCCACGACGACGACACCGCCGGGACCCTGCTCGCGAAGCTGGCCGAAGGCGGCGCAGGCCTGCTGATCGCCACCCTCGACGGCATCGAGGACGGCGAGATCGAGGCCCGCGAGCAGCCGTCCGACGGGGTCAGCTTCGCGCCGAAGATCCTGGTCGAGCACGCGCACGTCGACTGGGAGGACCCCGCGCTCGGGGTCGACCGGCGGATCCGTGCGTGCACGCCCGGCCCGGGTGCGTGGACGACGTACGCGGGAGAGCGGGTCAAGGTCGGTCCGGTCAGCCTGACCGATCGCGACCCGCTCGCGCCCGGTCTGCTCGAGGTCACCAAGAACGCCGTGTACGTCGGCACCGGCACGGTGCCGGTCCTGCTCGGCGAGGTGAAGCCGTTCGGCAAGAAGCTGATGCCCGCGGCCGACTGGGCCCGCGGCGCCCAGCTCGCCGCCGGGACCGTTCTGGGGGCCTGAGACGTGAGCAGAGCAGCACGTGCCGAGGACGTCGACGCGATCTGCGGGGCGTTGCCGAAGACCTGGTTCG
>JAOPXD010000133.1 GCA_025965315.1 Marmoricola sp. | reverse complement strand
GGGCATCGCGGAGGTCTCGGCGCGAGCCGGCCTGGACGTCGTGGTGGTCGAGTCGACGGAGGAGGCGGCCAAGGCCGCCCTGGCGCGGCTGGAGAAGTCGCTGAGCCGTGCGGAGGCCAAGGGCAAGCTCGACGGAGCAGGCGGCACGACGGCTGAGCAGGTGCTCGAGCGGATCCGCGTCGAGACCGACCTCGACGCGATGGCCGACCGCGACGTCGTCGTCGAGGCGATCGTGGAGAACGAGGCCGCCAAGGCCGAGCTGTTCGGCAAGCTCGACGCGATCGTCACCTCACCCGACGCGATCCTGGCGTCCAACACCTCCTCGATCCCGATCATGAAGCTGGCCGTGAGCACGTCACGTCCCACGCACGTGCTCGGGGTGCACTTCTTCAACCCGGTACCCGTGCTCTCGCTGGTCGAGCTGGTGCCGTCGCTGCTGACCGCGCCCGAGGTGACCGAGCGCGCGCGTTCGTTCGTCCAGGACGACCTCGGCAAGCACGCGATCGACTGCCAGGACCGCGCTGGTTTCGTGGTCAATGCGCTGCTGATCCCGTTCGTGCTCTCGGCGATCCGGATGCTCGAGTCGGGCTTCGCGACGGCCGAGGACATCGACGAGGGACTGGTCCGCGGAGCGGCCCACCCGCAGGGACCGCTCGCTCTGGCCGACCTGATCGGGCTCGACACCACGAAGGCGATCGCGGACTCGCTCTACCAGGAGTTCAAGGAGCCGCTCTACACCGCTCCGCCGCTGCTCCAGCGGATGGTCGACGCGGGCCTGCTGGGCCGCAAGACCGGGCGCGGCTTCTTCACCTACGGCTAAGGCGGTCCTGCCTCAGCGGTAGCGGGCGACCACGTCCCAGGTCTGCACGGCGGGGAGCGCGACCACCCGGTCGCGGAGAGTGCCGCTGAACGTCTCGAACGTGGCCAGCGCGGGCAGCGGGTTGGTGCCGCCGTCGACGACGGCGACGTGCTCGAAGCTGAGGCCGTCCTCGGAACGCGCGACCCGGTAGGAGAACCCCTCGGGCCGGACGTCGTCGAGCTCGGCGAACACGGCATCGATCAGCCGCTGGTTGGCGTCACCTGCGGAGCTGTCGCGGGTGGTGTAGCGGACGCTGGTCTGGGTGGACATCAGATGCCTCTCATCGTGTTGGTGCGGGCGTCGTGGGTGAGCTCGGCGAGCCCGAGTGCTTCCAGGAGCGGCGGCAGGTACATCCCGAAACGACCGCGGTAGCCGTTGCGCTGGCCGTACCAGCCACCGACCGGGTTGTCCTCGGCACGACCCCAGGCCTCGACGGTGCCGTCAGCGGCGGGCTTCTTCTCGTCGGCGGCACCGAGCGGGACCCAGTCGCCCCGGGCCAGCAACCAGGCGTGCAGGTCGTCGATCGCGCGGGCCAGGTAGGTCAGCCTGGTGGAGCCGACCTGGCAGACCAGCAGAGCCGGGTCGACGTCGTCGTCGCGGTACATCGTGTACGCCGACGAACCCGGCGCGGTGGTCAGGGCCCAGGGGTCGTCCTTGGTTCCGGCTGCCATCAGGCATTCCTCTCGATCGCGGTCCTGAAGTGCGGGAGCAGGGAGTCCCAGCTGATCCGGTTCCGGTCGCGCCACGGTCCGGCCTCCTCGCCGAACCGCTCCCAGCCGCTCTGCTCGATCTCGACGCGGGTCGCACCCGCATCGGCGGCGACGAAGCGCACCTCGACATCGGTGGCCTCGAGATCGCTGCGGCCCAGGCGCCAGGTGTAGGCCAGCCGCGACGGCGGCTCCCATGCGGTGACCTCGCCCCAGTCGTGCTCGATGCCGTCGGCGTCGCGCTCGAAGATCCGGCCGCCGAGGCCCTCCTGCAGGACCACGGCTGCCGCCCGGTGCATCGTGTGGTCGCGGGGCCACCAGGAATCGATCCGCGAGGTCCACATCGCGAAGGCGTGGTCCGGGGTGCAGTCGAGGTCGAAGGCGAACGAGAGCGTCTCGGTCATCAGCGGTCGCCCGTCACCGGGGTGGTGTTCTCGGCGAGGATCCGGAACCGGGTGATCGCCTCGCCCCAGACGCTCTCGAGATAGGACTGGACGGCGGCGACGCCAGCGGCCTCCAGGGAGTAGATCCGCTCGGTTCCCTCCGCGCGCTGGTCGACCAACCCGGCGGCCTTGAGCACCCGGAGGTGGCGCGACACCGCCGGCCGGCTGATCGGCAGGGCCTCGGCGAGCGCGTGCACCGGCTTGTCGCCGTCGCCGAGAAGCCGCAGGATCTCGCGTCGCTGCGGGTCGCCGAGGGCGTCGAGCGCCGCGTTCGAGTCGGTAACCATGGAGTTACCGTAACGCGAGGTTTACCGACATTCAAGGCCCGCGATCAGGAGATCGGGGCTCAGGCGATCGGGGCCTGGCCGAGCGTGATCGTCGCCGCGTGCGGCGTTCCGCCCGCCGTCGTCCAGCCGAGGACCGCCTGGTCGCCGACAGCGGTCGCGGCCAGGAGCCGGTGCAGCTGCGTGGCCGTGGTGATCGCGGTGCCGTTGAGCTTCGTGATCGTGTCGCCGACGGCGATCCCGGCCTTCGCGGCTGCGCCACCCGCGATCACCTGGGCGACCTGGGGAGCCGTCGTGGACGGGGCCAGACCGACCCCGAGGAAGCCGCTGTAGCCCAGGGCGATGGCCGCCGTGTGGTCGCCGGCCAGGATCTCGTTCGCGACCGTCTCCACGGTCGAGATCGGGATCGCGAACCCTGTCACGTAGCGGCTCCCGCTGGACGCGGCGACGTTCATGCCGACAACCTCGCCCGCCGAGTTCCGGACGGCGCCGCCGGAGTCCCCGGGGACGACGTACGCGTTCATCTCGATCAGGCCGGTCAGCTTGGCCGTGGTGCCGTCGTCGTTCTGCACGGTGATCTTCTGGTCGACGGCGCTGACCGTTCCGGGGGACGCGGTCAGGGAACCGCCGTCGCCGCCGGCATCGCCGATGGCCGTCACGGTGCTGCCTTCCGCCGCTGCGGTGCTCGCGACCGTGACCGGGGTCAGGCCGCTGGCGCCGGTGAGCCTCAGGACGGCGACGTCGGTGGTCGCATCACCGCCGACGTAGGTGGCGGTGTAGGTCTTCCCGGTCGAGACGACGGTGACCTTCACCGAGGTCGCCCCGGCCACCACGTGGTGGTTGGTGACCACGGTGCCGTCAGAGGTCAGGACGAGGCCCGTCCCGGCTGCGGTCCCGTCGGCCAGGGTCGAGGTGATCTCGACCAGTCCGACCGACTGCGCAGCGGTGGCGGCAGCTGCCGTCTCGGGGGTGTACGCCGTCCCCGAGGTCGACCTGCCGCCCGTGGACGAACCGAACTGCGGCGCCGTCGCTGAGCCACCGCCACTGCCCCCACCGCTGCCGAACCCGAGGCCGGGCGCCGTCTGTGCAGGAGCTGTCTGGCTCGTCGCCGCCGGCCGGCTCGTGCTGGAGTCCCGCCCGGTGGCGATGGCGGCGCCGCCCACGGCGCCCGAGCCGACGAGCAGCACGCCTGCAGCGGCGAGCGCGACCCGGCGGCGTGCCGGGCCCCGATGGGTGCCGGTGGAGGTTTCGGTGGTGGTCATGACTGTCATCTCCCAAGAAGTAGATCGCTCTGCAGACGATGCTGCGCAGCGGCTCTGTGCGCCCGCTGTGAGGGATCCATCGGTCCGCCACGAGTCGGGGCGAGACCCAGGGGTGAGATGTCGTCGGCCAGAATGGGCGTCATGACTGCGTACTGGATCAGCATCTACAAGGAGATCAACGACGAGGCGAAGCTCGGCGCGTACGCCGCCCTCGCCGGTCCGGCGCTCATCGACGGCGGCGGCACGTTCCTGGCCCGGGCGCTGCCCGAGCAGGTCTACGAGGCCGGGGAAGCCACCCGCACCGTGATCATCGCGTTCGACTCGGTCGACGCAGCCCGTGCCGCGCACGACAGCCCGGCGTACCAGGAGGCCCTGGTTGCGCTCGGTGACGGCGCCGTCCGCGAGATCCGGCTGGTTCCGGGCGCCGAATGACCGTTGTCGGTTAGAGTGGACCCGAGCACGCGCTCCGGGGTGTCAGATCCGGACCGTGCCTGCCGCCGCCCGTCGCTTCTTCCCAGGAGCCGAGGCCGCGGCGGAGTTCGCTGGCCGGGAGACCGGCCGACATCGCGCGCCTTCGTCGGTGCGCCGACGGTGGCACTTGTGCCGGAGAAGGTCAGTCTGTGGCTGGAACGCGTCAACGCCGCTCGGGAGCCCGCAACAATCAGGCGTCCGGGTCCCAGGGTCGTGCCCGGAACCGGGATGAACGCGGCCTGATCCCGCAGCTCGCCCGTGGTGTCCGCGAGGTCGAGTCAGCGGTGTCCCGGGGTTCGGTGGCGCCCTCGGTGCGCACGAAGTTCCAGGTCGTGGCGCTCCTCGCCCGCGAGGAACGGCTGCGGATCAAGGCCGACACCACGCTGACCGAAGGTCGCCGTGGCGAGGAGCTCAAGCGTCTCGACGGGATCGCGACCATCCTCGCGCAGACCGCAGCACGTGACTCGCGGCTCTTCGAGCTCCTGGCCGAGAACGCCGAGGTCACCGAAGCGGCCCGGTCGCTGATCCGCGAGATGAAGACCGCCGGCGGCATGGAGGTTCCCGACGAGGAGGAGCCCGAGCCGGACGAACCTGCCGAGCACGTCGAGACCGAACGTCGCGTCGTACCGCAGGCAGTGCTCTCCCGCCAGCTCGCCAACCCGTTCCTGACCCCGGACTTCTCCGGTGCCCGCCAGAAGAAGAACCGCAACAGCGAGCTCGCCCGCTGGGAGCTCCTCGGTCCGCTCTTCCGCTCGTTCGAGCAGGCGGACAGCGGCTCCCCGGCGTGCATGCCACTGCCCGCGCCCGGCCCGGTCCGGGTGCCCGAGGGTCTCGAGCTGATGGACCACCAGGCCCGCCTGGTCGGCGCCGCGGCGGCCGGGCACCGCACCTTCCTGCTGGCCGACGAACCCGGTCTGGGCAAGACCGCGCAGGCACTGCTCGCGGCCCAGGCGACGAACTCCTACCCGCTGCTCGTCGTCGTACCGAATGTCGTGAAGACGAACTGGGCCCGCGAGGCGGAGCGCTGGACGCCCCGGCACCCGGCCACGGTGATCCACGGCGACGGTGACTCGATCGACGGCTTCTCCGACATCATCATCGTCAACTACGAGGTCCTCGACCGGCACGTCGGCTGGCTCCAGGACCTGGGTTTCCGCGGCATGGTCGTCGACGAGGCGCACTTCATCAAGAACAAGAGCTCGCAGCGTTCCCAGCACGTGCTCGAGGTCGCCGAGAGCATCCGTTCACGGATGGGGCGGCCGCTGATGATGGCGCTGACCGGTACGCCGCTGATCAACGACATCGACGACTTCCGGGCGATCTGGCAGCTCCTGGGCTGGATCGACGAGAAGAAGCCCCTCGACGGCCTCATGCAGCGCCTGGAGGAGACCGGGTTGACCCCGATCGACCCGCCTTTCTACCCCGCCGCGCGCAGCGCGGTCATCGACCAGGGCATCGTGCGGCGTCGTAAGATCGACGTCGCCTCCGACATCCCCGCCCGGCGCATCGCCGACCTGCCGGTCGAGCTCGAGGGCGAGGTCGGCCGCTCCATCCGCGAGGCCGAGCGCGAGCTCGCGCGCCGGATGGTCGAGCGCTACGACATGGCGCTGGCCACCCGTCGTACGGGCGTCACGGTCGAGGGCATCGACCACGAGCTCGTGCGCCGCGTCGCGACGTGGGAGCGCGAGGACACCACCACGAGCGGCAAGAGCGACGGCGACAACGTCTTCACGATGATGCGCAAGATCGGCCAGGCCAAGGGCGGCCTCGCCGCTGACTACGCCGCCCAGCTGGCGCGCAACGTCGGCAAGGTCGTGTTCTTCGCCAAGCACGTCGACGTGATGGACCAGGCCGAGGCGCTGTTCGCCAAGCGCGGCATCAAGTCGGCGTCGGTCCGTGGCGACCAGACGCCCAAGACGCGCCAGGCCAACATCGACGCGTTCGTGAACGACCCCTCGGTCGAGATCGTGGTCTGCTCGCTCACCGCGGCGGGGGTCGGCCTCAACCTGCAGGTCGCCTCGAACGTCGTGCTCGCCGAGCTCTCCTGGACCGACGCCGAGCAGACCCAGGCCATCGACCGCGTGCACCGCATCGGTCAGGCCGAGCCTGTCACCGCGTGGCGCGTCATCGCGGCGCAGACGATCGACACGAAGATCGCCGAACTGATCGACAGCAAGGCCGGCCTGGCCGCACGGGCACTCGACGGCGACGACACCGAGGTGATGTCGGAATCCAGCGTGCAGC
>JAOPXD010000124.1 GCA_025965315.1 Marmoricola sp. | reverse complement strand
CATCCGTCGCAAGATCGAGATCGGCCGCTACCAGGGTCGCCGCCACCGCATGGGCCTCCCGGTCCGCGGTCAGCGCACCAAGACCAACGCGCGTACCCGCAAGGGTCCCAAGCGCACGGTTGCCGGCAAGAAGAAGGCCAAGTGAGTCGTCTGCTCGCGCAGACCTCACCGCCTTCCACCACAGACCAGCTCACAAGGAGATAACCGATGCCTCCCAAGGCTCGCGCGGCCGGCGCCAAGAAGGTCCGCCGCAAGGAGAAGAAGAACGTCGCCCAGGGCGAAGCCCACATCAAGAGCACGTTCAACAACACGATCGTCACGATCACCGACCCCACCGGGGCGGTCATCTCGTGTGCGTCCGCCGGCACCGTCGGCTTCAAGGGCTCCCGCAAGTCCACGCCGTACGCCGCACAGATGGCTGCCGAGGCAGCCGGGCGTCGCGCGATGGACCACGGCATGAAGAAGATCGACGTCTTCGTCAAGGGCCCGGGTTCCGGTCGCGAGACCGCCATCCGCTCGCTCGGTGCCATCGGCCTCGAGGTCGGCACCATCCAGGACGTCACGCCCACCCCCCACAACGGTTGCCGCCCGCCCAAGCGCCGGCGCGTCTGACCCGAGACCTGAGAAAGAGAGACTGACATGGCCCGCTACACCGGCCCCATGACCAAGAAGTCGCGCCGTCTCGGTGTCGACCTCGTCGGCGGAGACGCTGCGTTCGAGAAGCGTCCCTACGCTCCCGGCCAGCACGGACGCGCTCGGATCAAGGAGAGCGAGTACCGCAACCAGCTGCAGGAGAAGCAGAAGGCCCGCTTCACCTACGGCGTGATGGAGAAGCAGTTCCACCGCTACTACGAAGAGGCCGCGCGCCGCTCCGGCAAGACCGGTGACAACCTGCTGCAGCTCCTCGAGTGCCGCCTCGACAACGTGGTCTACCGCGCGGGCTTCGCCCGTACGCGCCGCCACGCCCGTCAGCTGGTGACCCACGGACACTTCGTGGTCAACGGCCACAAGGTCGACATCCCGTCCTTCCAGGTCTCTGCCCACGACGTCATCGACGTCCGTGAGAAGAGCCTCGAGATGACCCCGTTCATCGTGGCTCGCGAGACCCACGGCGAGCGGATCGTCCCGGCCTGGCTCGAGGCGCTCCCGAGCCGGATGCGGATCCTGGTGCACTCCATCCCGGTGCGCGCCCAGATCGAGCTCCCGGTCCAGGAACAGCTCATCGTCGAGTACTACTCGAAGAAGTAAGTTTCGTTTTTTTCGGCAACCACACCAACAGTGAGTTCGAGCCCTTCAAATAGAGGTGGGGCTCGGAAAGGAAACCACCAGTGCTCATCGCACAGCGCCCGACCCTGTCGGAAGAGGCCGTTGACGAGTTCCGCTCGCGGTTCATCATCGAACCGCTGGAACCCGGCTTCGGCTACACGCTCGGCAACTCGCTGCGTCGTACCCTGCTCTCCTCGATCCATGGTGCATCGGTCACCAGCATCAAGGTGGACACCGCGCTTCACGAGTTCTCCACGATCGAGGGCGTCAAGGAAGACGTCACCGAGATCATCCTCAACCTGAAGGGTCTCGTCGTCTCCTCGGAGCACGACGAGCCGGTCACCATGTACCTGCGCAAGCAGGGTGCGGGTGCCGTCACCGCCGCTGACATCGCGCCCCCGGCCGGTGTCGAGGTGCACAACCCCGACCTGCAGATCGCCACCCTGAACGACAAGGGCAAGCTCGAGCTCGAGCTCGTCGTCGAACGCGGCCGCGGTTACGTCAGTGCGGTGCAGAACAAGGGCGCGGACAACGAGATCGGCCGGATCCCGGTCGACTCGATCTACTCGCCCGTTCTCAAGGTGACCTACAAGGTCGAGGCGACCCGTGTCGAGCAGCGCACGGACTTCGACAAGCTGGTCATCGACGTCGAGACCAAGACCTCGATCCGTCCCCGTGACGCGATCGCGTCGGCCGGCAAGACCCTGGTCGAGCTCTTCGGCCTGGCCCGTGAGCTGAACGTCGAGGCCGAGGGCATCGACATCGGCCCGTCGCCGGTCGACGAGCAGCTGGCTCAGGACCTGGCCATGCCGGTCGAGGACCTGACCCTGACGGTTCGCTCGTACAACTGCCTCAAGCGCGAGGGCATCCACACCGTGGGTGAGCTCGTTGCGCGCTCGGAGCAGGACCTGCTCGACATCCGCAACTTCGGTGCGAAGTCGATCGACGAGGTCAAGGCCAAGCTGGTCGAGATGGGCCTGTCCCTCAAGGACAGCGCGCCCGGCTTCGACCCGGCCACCGCCCTGGCGGCGTACGACGACGACGACGACTCGTTCGTGGAGGACGAGCAGTACTGACAGCAACCGGCGATCGAGCGTGGTCGAGATCTCGACCACGCTCGATCACCGAACAACGCAGCATCTATCCCGGTACCTGACACGGCCGGGGAGAAACGAGAGAAGCAATGCCTACTCCCAAGAAGGGCGCCCGCCTCGGCGGTAGCCCGGCCCACCAGCGCCTGATCATCGCGAACCTGGCGACGGCGCTGTTCGAGCACGGCCGGATCACCACCACCGAGGCCAAGGCGCGCACGCTGCGCCCGCTCGCGGAGAAGCTGATCACCAAGGCCAAGAAGGGTGACCTGCACAACCGTCGCGAGGTCCTCAAGACCGTCCGCGACAAGTCGGTCGTGCACACCCTCTTCGTCGACATCGCGCCGACGTTCGCCGAGCGCCCCGGCGGCTACACCCGGATCACCAAGATCGCTCCCCGCAAGGGCGACAACGCCCCGATGGCCGTGATCGAGCTGGTGACCGAGGCGTACAAGCCCGCTCCGGCGAAGCCGAAGAAGGCCACGGTCGAGGCCGCGAAGGTCGAAGAGGCTCCGGTCGAGGTCGTCGACGAGGCCCCCGAGGCTGAGGTCGCCGAGACCGAGGCCCCCGTGGCCGACGTGGCCGACGTCGCCGAGACCGAGGTTGCTGACGCTCCCGAGGCCTGATCCTCACCTGCAGACAAGCGCAAGGCCCGTCACCGTCCGCGGTGGCGGGCCTTCGTCATGTCCGGACCGGAGAGATGTCGAGCCGCAGCGTCCGCGCAATGAGGTCGACGGCAGGGCCGAGCAGCACGATCACCGCGACCGTGCCGGGGCCGATAGCGGCCCCGAGGAGCCACCCGACCAGAGCGCCGGCGCCCTGCATCACGCTGTAGTTCCACCGGAACGGCACCGGAGGGTCCCAGGCGAGCGCCGCCGCTTCCGCCGGGCCTGCTCCGAGCCGGCTGCCGAGGTACAGCGCGACGCCGACGGCGAGGATCGGCAGGGCAGCCAGCAGGTATGCCGTCCGGGCCAGCTCCGAGGCCGGGGTGGCCAGCGCGTCGAGGACGAAGCCCACGACGAGTCCGACCAGGACCACCTGGACGACGGTGCCGACGTCGGGGAACAGCCGGCGCATCGCAGCGGCCGCGAGGAACACGATGCCGACCCCGGTGTTGGCGACCACGAATGGGATCCCGGCCTTGCGGTGGATCCCGTTGACCAGGGTCGAGTAGCCGTCGGAGCCCAGGTCCGCCGTCAGCAGCAGGCCGACGCCCAGGCCGAGCACCACGCAGCCGAGCACGAGGAGGCCGAGGCGACGGGGGCTGTAGCGGCTCATGACCCCACCCTCGCAGGGCGCCCCGGGGCCGCGACCGCCGGACACGGCATGATGTCCGGGTGCGGCTGCGCCTCGATCTCTCCTACGACGGAACCGACTTCAACGGTTGGGCCGTCCAGCCCGGCGTACGCACGGTCCAGGGCGAGCTCGAGTCGGCGCTGGACACGGTGCTGCGCACCAAGGGCACCAGGCTGACCGTGGCCGGTCGGACCGACCGGGGCGTGCACGCGCGAGGCCAGGTCGTGCACGCCGACCTCGACGAGGCAGCACTCGCCCAGGTCCCCGGACGCAGCGAGCTGGCTCCGGTGGACGCGCTGCTGCGCAGGGTCAACGGCGTCGCCGGCCGGGACGTGCGGGTCCGCCGCGTCCTGCTCGCGCCGGAGGGTTTCGACGCCCGGTTCAGCGCGGTCTGGCGGCGGTACGCGTACAGGATCGCGGACGATCCGACGATGGTCGATCCGCTGCGTCGCAGCCACGTGGTCGCGTGGCCCCGCAAGCTGGACGTGGACGCGATGAACGAGGCGGCCGAGCTGCTCCTCGGTCTCCACGACTTCGCAGCGTTCTGCAAGCGCCGCGAGGGTGCGACCACGATCCGTTCGCTCCTCGACCTCTCCTGGGAGCGGGTCGACGGGATCCTGGTCGCGACGGTCCGGGCCGATGCGTTCTGCCACAGCATGGTGCGGTCGCTGGTCGGGTGCCTGGCCGTTGTCGGCGAAGGTCGGGAGCGACCGGAGTTCGCCCGGGAGGTGATGGCCGCGGGCCTGCGGCACCCCGGGGTCGCGGTCGCGTGGCCGCACGGGCTGACGCTGGAGGAGGTCGGTTACCCGACCGACGAGGAGCTGGCAGCGCAGGCGGTCCTGAGCCGGACCAAGCGGGTGCTGCCGATCGACGGGCCGATCGACGGGCTGGGCGACCCGCTGGCCGACGAGCACGACGACGACGACGAGTGACCGTCCCGGATCAGATCCCGCTCAGGTAGGCGTGCACCAGCGGCACGACCGACGAGCCCTCGCCCGAGGCGGCAGCGACCCGCTTCATCGACCCGAAGCGCACGTCGCCGACCGCGAAGATGCCCGGAACCGTCGTCTCCAGGTTCGCCGGCGGTGACCCGCCGACCCAGAGCGACCGGGGGATGTCGCGGCCGGTGAAGACGTAGCCGTTCTCGTCGCGGCAGACCGTCTCGGCGAGCCAGTCGCACTGCGGGTCTGCTCCGAGGAGCAGGAAGAGCCCGCCCACCTCGGTCCGGGTCTCCACCTCGGTCTCGAGGTCGCGCACGGTCACCCACTGCAGCCGACCCTCGCCGCCGCCGTCGGTGACCACCGCGCACGGCCGGACCCGGATCACGCCGTTGTAGGCGATCTCGCGGATCAGGTAGTCGGACATCGTCCCGGCCAGGTCGGGGCGACGGATCATGATCGTCACCGAGCGGGCGAAGCGGGCGAGGTGGATCGCTGCCTGTCCGGCGGAGTTGCCGCCGCCGACGACGATCACGTCCTGGCCCTCCATCTCGCGGGCGGCGCTGACCGCGGCACCGTAGTGCACCCCGGAGCCGACCAGGTCCTCGAGCGCGTCGATGCCGATGCGTCGGTACGCGACGCCCGAGGCGATCACCACGGCTCGTGCCCGGATGTCGCCCCCGCCGGTCCTGATCACGTGCAACCCGCCGGGCTCGGCGGGCTCGAGGGCGTTGACCTCCCAGCCGGTGAAGAACCGGGTACCGAACCGGATCGCCTGGTTGCGGGCACGCTGCGCGAGCCGCATCCCCGAGATCCCGCGCGGGAAGCCCAGGTAGTTGCGGATCATCGAGCTGGTCCCCGCCTGCCCACCGATCGCCTCCGCCTCGACCACGATCGTGGACAGCCCCTCCGACGAGCCGTAGACGGCGGCGGCGAGGCCGGCGGGCCCGGCGCCGACGATCGCCAGGTCGACGACCGAGTCCACGTCGATGTCCGCGGGCGTTCCGTAGATCAGGATCGCGACGTCGCGGACCGAGGTCACGCTGATCGGGGGCCGGCCGATCCGGTAGAAGATCGGGTACGCCGGCGGGCCGTCGTACCCCTCGAGGATCGCCCGGCCGTCGACGGAGTCGGGGTGGACGAGCCGGCTAGGCATACCCATCCGGTCGAGGAAGTCCCGGATCGCCGTGGTGACGACGTCGGGGCCCGGCGCGATGATCTCGGCGCTGGCGACCTCCGGGGCAGCAACCGTGGAGCCCCAGTCGGAGAGGAGCTCGGTGATCGCGGTGTGGAACTCCTCGTCCCGCACCCCGCGCGGCATCAGCAGGTAGGCGTCGTACTTGCCGGTCGCGAGCCCGGCACGCAGCGGCTCCGCGTCGACCATGAAGCGTTCCCAGTGGGCGGCGACCAGCCGTCGCGCGGTCGGGATGATCGCGCGCCACTCGCCGAAGGCGGCGAACACGTGCCCGTCGGGGAGCTGCGACTCGGTGACGAGCAGCGCCACCGGCGTTCCGTCGGTCCGGGCGGCGTGGAGCAGGGCCGAGGTCTCGGAGGTCGAACCGGTGGTCCGGATGTCGTAGTCACGGGCGTAGCGGCCGAACTCGTCAGCCATCGCGTCGCCGTGCTCGGGCATGCAGAGGATGATCAGCGGAAGCCGGGGCGCCTGGTCGTTCACGCTGCGAGCCTAAGCCAGACGCCGTGGTGCCGGAGACGGCAAGATGGACCCATGGCCGAGGACGAGCACTACTTCACCGCCGATCCGAAGGCGCCGTTCAAGCGGGTGCCGGTGCGGACGAACATCTGGGGGCACTGGCTCGAGCTGACCTCCGGCTCGGGGGTGTTCGCCCAGGGCCGGCTCGACATCGGTACCGGCGTCCTGCTCCAGGACTCGGCGCCGCCGGAGAGTGCCAGGACGGTGCTCGACCTCGGCTGCGGGTACGGCGTGATCGGGTTGGCCGTGGCGATCGCTGTTCCCGGGTGTGTCGTGACCGCGGTCGACGTGAACGAGCGCGCCGTGCTGCTCGCCAACGAGAACGCCGTCGAGCTGGGCGTCGCGGACCGGTTCACGGCCTCGGTGCCGGACGGGATCGACCCTGGTGCGACGTACGACGAGATCTGGTCCAACCCGCCGATCCGGATCGGCAAGGAGGCGCTGCACGAGCTGCTGCTGACCTGGCTACCCCGGCTGAACCCCGGAGGCAGCGCCCGCCTGGTCGTCGGCAAGAACCTCGGGGCCGATTCCCTGGCCGCCTGGCTGACCGACCAGGGCTTCCCGACCACCAAGGTCAGCAGTGCCAAGGGTTTCCGGGTCCTGGAGTCGGTACGCGGCGCTACTTCACCGTGACGAGGATCGGCGGTGCGCGTACCTTTCCGCGCCGGGTCCGATCGCTAGGGTGCTGGTTCATGACCCGAACTCGCACCCGAGCGCTGCTCCGGCTGGCAGCAGCACTGTCGCTCGCTGCGTCAGGGCTGGTGGCGCTCGCCCCGGCACGCTCGAGAACCTCGCGTTCGACGGTCGCGGGGACGTGCTGCTCTCCGAGAGCAGCCTGGCCGGGACGCCGGGAGGCTTGCGCCGGCTGACTGCTACCGGGGTGAGGTCCACGGTGGTCGACAAGGTCTCCTCGCCCGGCGGCATCGTGATCGATGGCCGCACGGCGTACTTCGCCACCGGCAACGGCATCTCGTCAGGCTTCCTGGGAACCAAGGACGGAACCATCAGCGCCGTCGACCTCGACAGCGGCGTCGTACGCGTCGTCGAGTCCGGGCTGATCATGCCGAACGGGATGATCAGGCTCCCGGGCGGTGACTTCCTGGTCAGTCGCGACGTCGGCAACCGGACCGCGATGACCCGGGTGCACGTTGACGGCAGCACCGAGCCGTTCGCCCCCGCCGCGACCTCGACCAACGGGATGGCCGTCGATGCGGCTCGCAACCTCCTCTACGTCGACTCGACCTTCAACGCGGTGACCAGGATCAGCGTGGTGAACCTGGCGGACCCGACCGCGCTGCCGCGGACGATCAAGGTTCCCGGGCTCGGGCCGCTGAACGCGGCCGACGACCTCACCCTCGGCGCCGACGGGAACCTGTACGTCGCGCTGAACCTGGCCGGCAAGGTGGTCCGCGTCGACCCTGTCAGCGGCGCGCAGTGCACCATCGCGACCGGGGTGCCGCTGGTGTCCTCGGTGCGTTTGTGCCGGCCCCGGCTGGGACCCGCGCTCGCTCTACGCGACCAGCTTCTCCGGGACGGTCACCCGGCTGACGCCCTGAGGTCTCAGGACCGGGCAAGCGCCTCGGCGGCGCGGGCGAGGTCGTCGACGCCCTGCGCCAGCTCGGCGGGATCGTCGGTGATCAGGTCGAGGTGGAAGCCGAACAGGGCCGAGTCGACCAGGGTCACCAGCCGGGCGACCCGCGAGGTCGGGGCACCGCAGCGGACCAGGTACGCACGGAGCGCGCCGGCCCAGAGCTCGCCGTTGGCCCGGGCGTCGGTCAGGTAGGGCTCACGGCCGATCAGACCGGTCACCGCGGCCTGGCAGTAGACGTCCATCGCCGAGTGCAACGGCTCGGTCCGGTACGCGGCCCACAGCTGGTTCACCCCGTCGTGCACGGTCGCAGCGCTCGGGAGCGCGGCGACCGCGGCCATCGCGCGCTCGTTGGTGCGTGCCACCACGGCGGAGACCAGCGCGTCGCGACTGGTGAAGTGGTAGATCAGCATCCGGTCGCTGGTGCCGACAGCGGCTGCGACCGGGCGCAGCGAGAGCCCGATCAGCCCGTGCGCCAGGACGTGGTCGGTCACCCGTTCGAGGAGTTCCTCGCGGCGGTGCTCGGTCATGAGCGAAACGTAGCATGTGCTACATTCGACGTGGATGTAGCGACTGCTACGTCGCGATGATCGAGGTGGTGCACGGTGTACGGCGCAGTGGTGCTGTTGATGGTGGCGATCGGGATCGAGGTCGGAGCAACCGCCCTGCTCCCGCGAGCGGCCGGCTTCACCGACCCGCTGTGGAGCGTCGTCGTGGTCACCGGCTACGGCGCGTCGATCTGGATGCTGGCGATCGTGGTCAAGGCGATGCCGGTGAGCGTCGCGTACGCCATCTGGGCAGGTGTCGGGACCGCGGCGGTCGCCGTGATCGGCTTCGCCTTCCTGGGGGAGTCGATGAGCTGGTTCAAGGCCGGGTCGCTCGGTCTGATCGTGCTCGGGGTGGTCGGGTTGAACCTGGTGGGCAGCCACTAGTCGGCAGCCGCGCAACAACCGGGATGCGCCGGGGGTGCGCAGCGTGGACAATCGCTCCTCGTGGGTCATGTGGATGTCGCCGGGGTCCGGTACGAGCTCCCGGACGGGCGCGTCCTGTTGGACGAGGTCGCCTTCCGGGTCGGTGAGGGCGCGAAGGCCGCGCTGGTCGGGGCGAACGGTGCCGGCAAGACGACGCTGCTGCGGATCATCACCGGCGAGCTCGCGCCCCACGAAGGCGCGGTGACGCGGTCGGGCGGCCTCGGCGTGATGCGCCAGGCGGTCGGCGCCGGTCTCGGCAGCGACCCGACGGTGGCGGACCTGCTGCTCTCGGTCGCCCCTCCGCGGGTGCGCGAAGCAGCCGGTGCCGTGGACCGGCTCGAGCTGCGTCTGATGGACGTCGATGACGAGCGCACCCAGATGCAGTACGCCACCGCGCTGTCCGAGTTCGCCGACGCGGGCGGCTACGACATCGAGGTGGTCTGGGACACCTGCTGCACGACTGCGCTCGGGCTCGGCTACGACAAGGCGAAGTACCGGGCCCTGTCGTCGTTGAGCGGCGGCGAGCAGAAACGGATCGTGCTGGAGTACCTGCTCGCCGGGCCCGACCAGGTGCTGCTGCTCGACGAGCCCGACAACTACCTCGACGTCCCGGGGAAGATCTGGCTCGAGGAACGGATCCGGTCCTCGGCCAAGACGATCCTCTTCATCAGCCACGACCGTGAGCTGTTGGACAACACCGCCACCCGCATCGTCACCGTCGAGCTCGGAGCCGCCGGCAACACGGTCTGGACCCACCCGGGAGGGTTCGCGAGCTACCACGACGCGCGCCGGGACCGGTTCCTGCGCTTCGAGGAGCTGCAGCGGCGCTGGGACGAGGAGCACGCCAAGCTGAAGGCGCTGGTGCTGCGGTACAAGATCAAGTCCGAGTTCAACGACGGTCTTGCCGCGCAGTACAAGGCGGCCCAGACCCGGCTGCGCAAGTTCGAGGAGGCCGGGCCGCCGCAGGCGATCCCGCGCGAGCAGAAGGTGACGATGCGACTGCACGGTGGCCGTACCGGCAAACGCGCCGTCGTCTGCGAGAATGTCGAGCTCACCGGTCTCATGAAGCCCTTCGACCTCGAGGTCTGGTACGGCGAGCGGGTCGCCGTCCTCGGCTCGAACGGATCCGGTAAGTCGCACTTCCTGCGCCTGCTCGCGGCGGGTGGCACCGATCCGGACGTCGAGCACCGCCCGGTCGGGGACGCCGTGATCACCCCGGTCCGGCACGCGGGCAAGGCGAAGCTCGGGGCTCGGGTGCGCCCGGGCTGGTTCGTGCAGACCCATGAGCACCCGGAGCTGATCGGACGCACGCTGCTGGAGATCCTGCACCGCGGTGACACCGGTCAGGTCGGCGTCGGGCGAGCCGGGATGGGACGCGAGCAAGCCGCTCGGGTCCTGGACCGCTACGAGCTCGCGCACGCCTGCGACCAGGTCTTCGAGTCGCTGTCGGGCGGTCAGCAGGCGCGCTTCCAGATCCTGCTGCTCGAGCTCTCCGGCGCCACCCTGCTGCTGCTCGACGAGCCCACCGACAACCTCGACGTCGATTCCGCCGAAGCACTCGAGGAGGGTCTCGACGCCTTCGACGGCACCGTGCTCGCTGTCACCCACGACCGCTGGTTCGCGCGTGGCTTCGACCGTTTCCTGCTCTTCGGCTCCGACGGCTCGGTCTACGAGGCCGACGAGCCGGTCTGGGACGAGGGCCGGGTCCAGCGGGATCGATGAGCAACGTCCTGCGAGCATCGGTGATGATGGTGGCGTGAAGGTCCTGGTCCTGGGTGGCACCCACCACGTCGGCCGTGCCGTCGTCGAGGCCGCGCTGGCCCGCGGCGACCAGGTCAGCACGCTGAACCGGGGGAGCGTGCCCGCGGCGGCGGGCGTCGACGCCCGGTACGCCGACCGGCGCGATCCCGAGGCGCTCGCCCGCGCCCTCGGTGAGGACCACTGGGACGCCCTGGTCGACACCTGGTCCGAGGAGCCCGTGGTGGTCCGGGACACGGCCCGGCTGCTCGGTGGCCGGGTGGGGCACTGGACCTACATCTCGAGCCGCTCGGTCCACGCCTGGCCGATCGGCTCCGGCGCCGACGAGTCGGCGCCGCTCGTGGAGGCCGACCCGGCGAGTACCGACGGCACGGCGTACGCGGAGGCCAAGAGGGGTGCCGAGATCGCGCTCGAGCAGAAGCTCCCGGGACCGGCGCTGCTGGCCCGCGCGGGCCTGATCCTCGGACCGTACGAGGTGGTCGGTCGGTTGCCGTGGTGGCTCGCGCGGATCGCCGCCGGAGGCCGGGTGCCGGTGCCGGGACCGCCGCTGCGCCCGCTGCAGTACATCGACGGTCGCGACCTCGCGGACTGGGTGCTTGCCTGTGCCGCGCACGGCACCACCGGCGCGTTCAACACCGTCAGCAGGCCGGGTCACACCACGATCGGCGAGCTGCTGGCGGCGTGCCGGACGGCCACCGGCGCCGACGCCGAGCTGGTCTGGTGCACGCCGGACCAGATCGAGGCCGCCGGCCTCACCGGGTGGTCCGACCTGCCGATCTGGGCGCCGCCGACCGGGGAGATCGCCGCCCTCCACGACGGCGACGTCTCAGCCGCCCTCGCGGCCGGGCTGACCTGCCGTCCGGTCGGGGAGACGGTGGCCGACACCTGGGCCTGGATCGAGCGGGAGGGGATGCCGACCCAGCGCTCGGACCGGGCCGGCCGGCTCGGGATCGACGCGGCCGTCGAGGCCGTCCTGCTGGCGGCGGCGGACGGGCGCTGAGGACTCCTCACGGCTGGCGCCGTGTGTCACAGTTTCGTCCATGACGACTGCGCCCGATCCGGGCCCTCCGCGCCCGAGACTCCTCGACGACCGGCTGGCCCACTGGGCCGCGACGACGCCGGACGCCGAGGCGCTCACGTACCTGGGGCGGACGTGGACCTGGCGCGAGTGGGAGGAGCGCGTACGCCGGCTCGCAGGTGCGCTCGCCGGTGCCGGCATCGGCCGCGGCGACATCGTCGGCAGCCTGGACAAGAACCACCCGGCGACCGTCGAGCTGACCTTCGCCGCAGCGTCCCTGGGTGCCGCCACCGCGATCTTCAACTGGCGGCTGGCCGGCGACGAGATCGACTACGCGGTCAACGACTCAGCGGCCCGGTTGCTCGTCGTCGGGACCGAGCTGCTGCCCCTGGTGGACAAGGTCCGGGACCGGTTGACCACCGTCGAGCGGATCATCGAGGTCACTCCGGACGGTACGGCCGGCGACGAGTACGAGGCGTTCCTGGCGGCCGCTGGACCTCGGGGCCGGGACGAGGCGACAGACCCGGACGACGTCTGCCTGGTGATGTACAGCTCCGGGACCACGGGTCGGCCCAAGGGTGTGATGCTCCGTCAGCGGAACCTGGTGGCGCACACGGTGAGCGCGCTCGACGGCTGGGAGTTCGACCCGGGCGACAAGAACCTGGTCGCGATGCCGTTGTTCCACGTCGGGGGCACGTCGTACATCCAGCAGGGCATCCACGAGGGTGTCCCGACCGTGCTCTGCCGGGAGCCGGACGGCGCCTCGCTGGCCGCCGGCATCCTGCAGGGGGCGAACCGGACGTTCCTGGTCCCGGCCGTCCTGGCCCAGGTGCTCGGCTCGGGTGCCGACGCCATCGCCGTGTTCGGCCTGCTGAAGACCTACTGCTACGGCGCCGCCCCGATGCCGCTGCCGCTGCTGCGCGCCGCGATGGCCGCCTGGCCGACGACCGACTTCGTGCAGGTCTACGGCCTCACGGAGGTGTGCGGCGTCGTCACCCACCTGATGCCGGAGGCGCACCGGGACGCCGCGCACCCCGAACGGCTGGTCAGCGCCGGGCAGGTGATCCCGGGCGTCGAGGCCCGGGTCGTCGATCCGGGCACCCTGGTCGACGTACCGACCGGTGAGCACGGCGAGCTCTGGTTCCGTACGCCGCAGCTGATGAAGGGTTTCCTCAACAAGCCGGAGGAGACCGCTGAGGTGATCACCGCCGACGGCTGGTTCCGGACCGGCGACATGGGCAAGATCGACGCCGACGGGTTCGTGTTCGTCCAGGACCGGCTCAAGGACATGATCATCTCCGGCGGCGAGAACATCTACTCCCCGGAGATCGAGCGGGTGCTCGCCGAGCACCCTGCGGTGATGGAGGTCGCGGTGATCGGCGTCCCGGACGACACCTGGGGCGAGACCGTCAAGGCCGTGGTCAGCCTCAACCCAGGTACGTCGGCCGCCCCCGACGAGCTGATCGCCTGGTGCCGGGAGCGCCTGGCGCACTACAAGTGCCCGAAGTCTGTCGACGTCGTCGACGCGCTACCGCGCAACCCGACCGGCAAGATCCTCAAGCGTGAGCTCCGGGCGCCGTACTGGGCCGGTCGGAGCAGCGCCGTCGTCTGAACCAGCAGAGCGTCTGAGAGGCTTCGCAGCATGCATGTCGGACCCCGCGCCTTCGACTGGAGCCTGCGCTCCTGCGGCCTCAACGGTCACGTCACCTTCCGCCCGCTCGAGCCGGAGCTGGCGGAAAGGCTGAGCGCCCGGACCGCTGCCGGCACCGTCTGGCGCTGCCTGCGGTGCGGGACCTACGTGCCCGGCCCGCCGCTCGGCACCGGCCCGGCCAGGGATGCGCCGCTGGTGCTGCGCGGTCGCGCGCTGCGCGACGCGTTCATCCTGCGGCTGCTGGCGGTCGAGAGGTTCATCCGGGGCGTGCTGCTGCTCGCGCTCGCCTACGGGATCCACCGGTTCAACGGGTCGAGGGACTCGCTCCAGAAGGTCTTCGACGAGTACCTGCCGACGCTGCGACCGCTGGCCGACAAGCTCGGGATCGACCTGCAGTCCGCCGGCCCGGTGCGGCTGATCGACAAGGCCCTGCACACCGGCCACGGCACCCTGACGCTGGTCTCCTTCGGGGTCCTGGCGTACGGCGGCCTCCAGCTGCTCGAAGGTGTCGGCCTGTGGCTGATCAAGCGCTGGGGGGAGTACGTCGCCGTCATCGGTACGTCGGCGTTCGTCCCGCTCGAGGTCTACGAGCTGCTCGAGAGGGTGACCTGGCTGCGGCTCGCGGCGTTCGCCGTGAACATCGCGGCGGTCGTCTACCTGGTCTGGTCCAAGCGGCTGTTCGGTCTCCGCGGCGGCCACGCAGCGTTCGAGGCGGAGCGGCACGGCGAGTCGCTGCTCGAGGTCGAGCGCGCGGCGCTGACCGCGCCTAGTGGAACTCGCCCCACAGCGTGAGGGCGAAGGAACCGACGAAGATCACCAGCAGAGCCACCGCGAGCATCCGGTGCGAGGTCTTGCGGCTGTCGAGCGAGGCCGCCAGCCCGATCCAGGCGCCGTCGAGACCGGTGTAGTGGTCGATCCCCATCCGCCGGGCGTCGTGCGGGAACCGGCGCGTCGGCAGGAAGTCCTCGGGCTGGATCAGCTCGATGTCGGGCTCGGGGCCCTCGTACGCATCTTCCTGCGTCTCCATCTGCAGAGACTAGTTGTAGTTCCCCGGCAGGTTGTGAACACGTAGGCCTAGACGGATAGCGAGAACCTCCAGTACGGAGGGGGTTACGACACCAACCCGCCTACTGGAGGTCCTCATGACCCACGCTAACGCCCCGTTGAC
>JAOPXD010000117.1 GCA_025965315.1 Marmoricola sp. | reverse complement strand
AGCGGTTCCGGACCAACGACGTCGGCGGCGGCGAGGTACGCGTCGACCTGGGCAACCCGCTGGCGCCGACGCGACCGCTCTCGATCACCATCGGTCCGAACGGCACCGGGTCCGGCGAGATGTGGTTGCACAACGGCACCGCCGGTGACCACGGCGCGCTCGCGCCGGCGTGTGGTCCGTTGAGCGGCGTCGACGGTGCGGTGCTGCCAGCCGACGTGGAGATCGATCCGCCCAAGATCGACAACTTGCACAGCCGCTCGAGTCGCGGGTTCGCCATCACGCTCACGATCGACCCGGCCACGGCGCCCGGCACCTACCGCGGCATCGTCCAGGTGCAGGGCGCGGAACCGGTGTGGATGCCGCTCGAGCTCGTCGTACCGTCGGTGTCGTCGTGACCACGACAGCGACAGACGTCGTCGAGGAGCGCCTGGCAGCGGTCCACCAGTCCGTACGACGAGCGATGCTCGACGCGATCCCGGACGGGGAGCCGCACCCGTGGCTCTACCGGCTGACCCGCTCGTATCCGAGCCGACCGGGCAAGGCGCTGCGACCTGCCCTGTGCCTGGCCGCCGCGGGAGCCTTCGGCGGTCGGCCCGAGGACGCGATGCCCGCTGCAGTCTCGATCGAGCTGCTGCACAACGCCTTCCTGGTCCACGACGACATCGTCGACGGAAGCCTGCGACGCCGTGGCCACGCAACCCTGTCGGCAGAGTTCGGGACTGCGCTGGCTCTCAACGCCGGCGATGCGCTGGCCGTGCTGTCGAACCGGGTGCTGCGGCACTACGCCCACAAGCTCGACCGCGACCTCGGCGACCGCCTCCAGAGCGAGTTCGAGGTGATGGCGCTGCGCACCCTCGAGGGACAGGCGACCGAGCTCGGTTGGCGGCACGACGACGTGCGCGACCTCACCCCCGAGCACTACCTGGACCTGATCATGCACAAGACCTGCTGGTACACCTCGATCCACCCGCTCCGGGTCGGAGCGCTGCTCGGGTCCGGCGGCACCGCCGACCTGCGCCCGATGGTGCGCTTCGGCTTCCACCTGGGTGCCGCGTTCCAGATCCAGGACGACCTGCTCAACCTCGAGGGCGACGAGCGCGAGTACGGCAAGGAGATCGACGGCGACCTCTTCGAGGGAAAGCGGACACTGCCGCTGATCCACCTCGCCGCCGAAGCCACCGGAGCTGACCGGAAGATCGTCGACCGGTACCTCGGGCTCGACCGCTCCCAACGAACCTCGGACCTGGTCGAGGAGGTGCGATCGCTCCTGGACACCTACGGAAGCATCGAGTACACCCGGGCGTATGCGCAGGGCATCGCCGACACGGCGTACGACACCTTCGAGGAGGCGTTCGCCGCGGCTGAGCCCGGTCCGGACGTCGACTTCATCCGGGCGCTGATCCCCTACATGCTCGGCCGCAGGTCGTAGTTCAGTCCAGGTAGTCGCGCAGGACCTGCGAGCGGCTCGGGTGCCGCAGCTTCGACATCGTCTTCGACTCGATCTGGCGGATCCGCTCGCGCGTGACTCCGTAGACCTTGCCGATCTCGTCGAGGGTCTTGGGCTGGCCGTCGGTCAGACCGAAGCGCATCGAGACGACGCCGGCCTCGCGCTCGGAGAGCGTGTCGAGGACTGCGTGCAGCTGCTCCTGGAGCAGCGTGAAGCTGACCGCATCGGCCGGGACGATCGCCTCGGAGTCCTCGATCAGGTCGCCGAACTCGGAGTCGCCGTCCTCACCGAGGGGGGTGTGCAGGGAGATCGGCTCGCGGCCGTACTTCTGCACCTCGATGACCTTCTCCGGGGTCATGTCGAGCTCCTTGGCGAGCTCTTCCGGAGTGGGCTCGCGACCGAGGTCTTGGAGCATCTGGCGCTGGACGCGGGCGAGCTTGTTGATGACCTCGACCATGTGCACCGGGATCCGGATCGTCCGGGCCTGGTCGGCCATCGCGCGGGTGATCGCCTGGCGGATCCACCACGTCGCGTACGTCGAGAACTTGTAGCCCTTGGTGTAGTCGAACTTCTCGACCGCACGGATCAGGCCGAGGTTGCCCTCCTGGATCAGGTCCAGGAACAGCATCCCGCGACCGGTGTAGCGCTTAGCGAGCGAGACGACGAGCCGGAGGTTGGCCTCGAGTAGGTGGTTCTTGGCGCGTTTGCCGTCCTCGGAGATCCACTGGAGCTCGTCGAGCATCTTGGGGCTGATCTTGCCGCCCTTGGCCAGCTTCTCCTCGGAGAACAGGCCAGCCTCGATCCGCTTGGCGAGCTCGACCTCCATCTCGGCGTTGAGGAGGGGGACCTTGCCGATCTGCTTGAGGTAGTCCTTGACCGGGTCGGCGGTCGCGCCGGCAACCATGACCTGCTGCGCGGGTTCGTCGGTCTCGTCAGCGGCCGAGACGGTGAAGGCCGACTTCTCGTCCTCGACGATCGTCGGGTCGACCTTGACGTCCTCCTCGAACTGCTCGTCGGGGACGTCGGGAAGGATCTTCTTGCCGTCGGCATCGACCGTTGCGAGGACGACCTCTTCAACGGCCGCAGCCTTCTTCGCCGGTGCCTTCTTCGCAGGCGCAGCCTTGGCCGGAGCCGTCTTCGCCGCGGGCGCAGCAGCCTTCTTGGCTGCGGCGGCGGGAGCTGCCTTCTTCGCAGGAGCAGCCTTCGCCGGCGCCTTGGCGGGAGTCTTGGCAGGTGCCTTCTTCGTCGCGGCCGGGGCAGTCGTGCTGGTGGACTTCCGGGTGGTCGCGGTGGACGAGCTCGAGGACACGAACTACCTCTCGGTCAGACTTGGGAGCGGTTCTTGGGCGCGGCAAGGCCCGTACCTGTCAACAGCCGCAGGTTCATTCTGTCACGGCAGCGGTGAAAACCACGGATCGGGGCTGGAATCTGCCCACGGGTGCGCAGGCTCAGGCTTTGGCAGCGGCCTTCTTTTCCTTCTTGTACTCACGGACCTTGAGCAACGAGACCGGATCGACCACATCAGCGACCGATCGGAAACCGTCCTGGCTGTAGTCCCCCACCGCCTTCTCCCAGCCCTCGGGACGGACGCCGAGCTGCTTGGCGAGCAGCGCGGTGAAGATCTGTGCCTTCTGCTTGCCGAAGCCCGGGAGCGCCATGACCCGCTTGACCAGGTCGGCTCCGGTGGTGGCTTCGTTCCACAACCGGGTGGTGTCGCCGTCGTACGTGTCGACCACCTCGCGGGCGACGGCCTGGATCCGGTTGGCCATCGAACCCGGGAACCGGTGTACTGCCGGCGTCGTCGCGCAGAGAGTGGCGAACGCTTCGGGATCCTCGCCTGCGATCCGCGCCGGGTCCAGGGTGCCGAAGCGGCTCAGCAGCTTCGCGGGGCCCCGGAAGGCGTGCTCCATCGGGTACTGCTGGTCCAGCAGCATCCCGAGCAAAAGTGCGAACGGGTCGTCGGTCAGGACCTTGTCGGCGTCGGCGTCGCCGGTGATCTGGATGGCCATCGCCCCATCCTGCCCGACGACCGACCACTCGGGCCTGCCGTCTACCCAGCAGAGACCAAGATGCAGAACGGGTGCCCCGCCGGATCGGTGAGGACGTAGAGCGGCTCGTCGGGGTCGTCGCTGCGGTCCAGCACGAGAGCCGCACCCAGGGCTTCCGCGCGGAGACGATGTCGTTCCAGCTCGTCGGTGTCGGGGACCCGGAAGTCGAGATGCAGCTGCTGCGGTACGTCGTTCGACGGCCAGGTCGCGCGCTCCAGGGTCGGGACCTCCTGGAACGCGAGCACCCGGTTCCCCCGGACGTCGAGCAGCACGAGCCAAGCCGCGTCGTCGTCCCTATCGGCGGGCACCTCGTCACCGGGTCGGTACGCGAGTCCGAGGAGCTCGCGGTAGAACTCGGCGAGACCGCGGCAGTCGGTCGCGTCGAGGGCGGTGTGCATCAGCACGGGATAGCTGGACATCGGAGCTCCTGACGCCGTCGGACTTGGTCCCATCGAAGCAGAACGCGCCTCGACGAGGCTCCCTGTGGATCGCGCCCCCGCGGTCACGACGACCTCGGTCACGATGGGCCCGTGGACAACGAGGCAACGCTGCCGATGCTCGACTTCGACAACGCTGACCGGCGCGAGCTCGAACGAGCCGTCGACCTGCGCAAGGCGATGACAGCCTTCGCACGCTCCGCAGGTCGCCGCCGGGTGCTGCCGACGTCGGTCCACCTCGGCTCGCTCGGAGGCCGGCACACGACGGTCCCGCACGACGACGGTTTGGATGCGGCGATGCGGGCCGACATCGTCGAACGCCTCCTGGACCGGATCGAACCGGGCGCACCGGACGAACCGCAGGTCTGGGTCACGCGCTGCGGACGACTCGCGATCGGCGATGCCGACATCGCCTGGTTCGCTGCGGCGCGCACCGGCTTCGGACGGCACGGGCTCCCGTTCCCCGGGGTCGTGGTGATGACCCGGGAGGGCTGGCTCGACGTCGGATCGGGTCAGGTCGTGCTCTGGCGCCCACGGCGCTCACGCCAGCGGAACCTCACCTGACGCGGGTCTCACCACGCGTGCACGGGCTCGTTGCTGTGCATCCGCTCCCGGTAGTCCAGCAGTGCGGCGCGCAGCGCTTCGGGTCGCTCCACCCCGATGGACTCGCGGGCGTGCACCTGGTCCCGCAGCCAGCTCGAGCCGTTGCGCCCAGTGCTGCACCGCGCCTCGATCACCCCCAGCAACCGGTCTGTCTCGTCGTCCTCGACGCCCCACTCTGACAAGCCGCGACGCGCCAGCGGGAGCAGCTTGCGCAGGACCAGCTCGGTCGCCGGGACCTGACCGACACCGGGCCAGTAGAGCTGGGCATCGATGCCGTCGCGCGCGGCGACGTGGAAGTTCTCCTCGGCCGCGGAGAACGACATCTGCGACCACAGCGGTCGGTCGTCGCCCGCCAGCGCCCGCGCCAGGCCGAAGTACAGGGCCGCGTTGGCCATCGTGTCGAGAACCGTCGGCCCGGCCGCGAGCACCCGGTTCTCGATCCGTACGTGCGGACGTCCGTCGACGACGTCGTACACCGGGCGGTTCCAGCGGTAGATCGTTCCGTTGTGCAACCGCAGCTCGTGCAGCATCGGGGTCCCGCCGGCCTCGAACACCGCGCGCGGGTCCTCGTCCTCGGTGATCGGGAGCAGCGCCGGGAAGTAGCGGACGTTCTCCTCGAAGAGGTCGAAGATCGAGGTGATCCAACGCTCGCCGAACCAGACCCGCGGTCGCACGCCCTGGGCCTTGAGCTCGTCGCTGCGGGTGTCGGTCGCCTGCTCGAACAGGGGGATCCTGGTCTCGCTCCAGAGCTCCTTGCCCAGCAGGTACGGCGAGTTCGCGCCCAGGGCGAGCTGGACCCCGGCGATGGCCTGCGAGGCGTTCCAGTACGACGCGAACTCGTCCGGGCTGACCTGGACGTGCAGCTGGGTGCTGGTGCAGGCCGCCTCGGGAACGATCGAGTCGGCCGTGGTCTCGAGCCGTTCGACACCCTCGATCGAGATCGCGATGTCCTCGCCGCGCGCACGCAGGATCTGGTCGCTGAGAAGCTGGTAGCGCGGGTGCGGGCTGATCGTCGCCGGCCCGAGGTGCCCGTCCTCGAGGGTCGGCAGGATCCCGATCATCACCAGGTGCGCCCCGACCTCGCTGGCTCGCGACTCGGCCTCGTTCAGGCTGCGGCGGACGTCCTCCTCGAACCTGCTCAGGCCTCGGTCGGCGAGGGACCGCGGAGCGACGTTGATCTCGACGTTGAACTGACCCAGCTCGGTCTGGAAGTCCGGGTTCGCGATCACCTCCAGCGCCTCGGCACTCTTCAACGCCGGGCGACCTTCGGCGTCGACGAGGTTGAACTCGATCTCGAGCCCGGTCATCGGGTCGTCCGCCTCGAACTGCGCCCCGCGGAGCATCAGCGCGAGGACGTCCAGGCAGCGCCGTACCTTCTCCCGGTGACGCGTCCGGTCCGCCCTGCTGAACTCCTGGTGGTCCACGTCCTGACCCATGCAAGGACCCTAGAGGCACACCGCTGCTCAGGACAGACGTCGGACCTGGTCACCGTGCTGCGGCTGATCGCGGGACAGCACCTTCAAGGAGGCGACCGGCGTCGGGCTCCACACGCTCGGCGGGGTCGCCGACTCGACCAGGAACGCGACGTGCTGGCCCAGCGAGTCGTCCGGGTCCGACTCGAAGCACCGGTCCAGCGCGCACCAGGCGAGGGCTCCGTCGCCGTGCAGCCACGCCGCGAGCCCGAGCAGGCCACCGACACCGGCCCGAAGATCGACCGGGGCCCGACGGACCAGGTCGCTCCAGAGCTCGACGTGACGTTGCGCGTCGGCCCGCGACATCCCGCTCCAGGCGACCTCGCGTGCCGAGTCGAAGGAGACCAGCACCAGCATCCGCCCGGCCTCGGCAGCGGTCGGCAGCGGACCTCCTGCGACGAACCTCTTGACCTGAGTCCGCAGCCACCGGGAGTGCCTGACCATCGTGGCGCCGATCTGGTCCGAGGACCGGCCCACGTCGACCAGGTCGTCGACGACCTTGGACGCGGCCGTCGCGACCAGCGCAGCGTCGTCCCCGTCGGTCCCGATCAACGAATCGGCGAGCGCGGTCCGGCTGTCGTGCACCACCCGGCCGGCCAGCACCTGGGCAGCAGTGAAGGGATGCTCGCGAAGATCGAAAGGCACGCCGGGATCGGTCGGGTCGTCGAGGCAGTAGAACCGGTCGCCCTCCACCCGGACCACGTCCAGGATCTCGACGCCGTCGATCCGCAGACCGGTGGTGAGCAGGTCGGCGAACAGCGACGCGGCCGCGACGTCCTCGGTGTACAGCACCAGGCCCACCAGGCTGGACCGGTGCCGTACGACGACCTCCCGCAGCATCGTCGCGGTCGCCCGGTGCTCGTGCTCGCTGACCGGCAGGTCGACCCGGGCGTGGAAGGACGGCGACACGGTGCGACCCGAACGACCCGGGTCGCGGGGCGACGACCCGGGGCCGCCGAACGTCAGGAGGACAGCGGAGTCCTCGGGGTGGAAGCCGATCACGTACGGCACGATCGCGAGCAGGTCGACGGCGGAACTCACGGAGAAGGAAGTCATGGCGTCACCGTGCCGGGAGGCGCACGACGGAGTCGGTCAACCGGCTCCGGGCCTGTGGACGGCGAGCAGCTGCGCGCGCCTGTGGATGGTCGGCGCCTCGCCGTACGATGCGCGCATGCGTGCTGAGCCGACGATCCTGCACGTCGACCTCGATGCCTTCTTCGCAGCCGTCGAGCAGCGCGACAAGCCCTCGTTGCAGGGCAAGCCGGTGGTTGTCGGCGGTATCGGGGGCCGTGGCGTCGTCGCGACCGCGTCGTACGAGGCCCGCGCCTTCGGGGTGCACTCGGCGATGCCGACCGCCGAGGCCCGACGGCGCTGCCCCAACGCCGCGTTCCTGGCCGGGAGGTTCCATGCCTACCGCGAGGCCAGTCGCGCGGTGATGGAGCTGCTCCGCAGCATCAGTCCCCTGGTCGAGCCGCTCTCGCTGGACGAGGCGTTCGTCGACCTGGCCGCAGCCCCTGGCTTCACCGACTACTCCGTGGCCGGCGTCAGCGCACTGGGGCTGGAGCTGAAGGACCGGGTCGCCGAGGTCACCGGCGGGCTCACCGGGTCGGTGGGGATCGGCACGTCGAAGTTCATCGCGAAGATCGCCAGCGAGCTCGACAAGCCCAACGGCATGGTCGTGATCGCCCCCGGCATGGAACGTGACCTGCTCCGCCCGATGCAGGTGACCGTCATTCCCGGAGTCGGGCCGGCCACGGCCGAGAACCTGCGCCGGATCGGCGTGCACACCGTCGCCGATCTGGAGGAGATCAGCGCCGAGGAGCTGGTCCGGGTCGTCGGGAAGTCGCACGGGCGCAACCTCTTCCAGCTCGCCCGCGCGCAGGACGACCGGTTGGTCGAGCCGGAGCGGGAGGCCAAGTCGGTCAGCGTCGAGGACACCTACGAGACCGACCACGTCGACCGCCGGTTGCTGGCTGCGCTCGTCGACCGCCAGGCCGCGAAGGTCACCGAGAGGCTCACCAAGGCCCGGCTCTCCGGCCGGACGGTGACCTTGAAGGTGCGCCTGCACGACTTCTCCACGCACACCCGGTCGGCGACGCTGCCGGGACCGACCGACGACGCCCGCACGGTCGCCCGGGTGGCCAGGACGCTGCTCAGCGAGCTCGACACCTCGGGCGGCGTGCGTCTACTGGGGGTCGGGGTCTCCTCGCTGGCCGACTGGATCCAGGACGACCTCTTCGCCGACACCGGCGAGTTCGGGGACACCGAGAGCATCGACGGTCCCGAACCGCTGGACGCCGAGACCGAGAACGCCCTGGCCTCCGTCGGGCGTCGCCGCGCCTGGCTCCCCGGGCTCGACGTCACCCACGACGAGCACGGTCAGGGCTGGGTCTGGGGGTCCGGCCGTGGCGTGGTGACGGTGCGGTTCGAGACCGCGGCCTCCCCGACCGGGCGCGTGCTCAGCTTCGCAGCCGACGACCCGGCCCTGCACGTCCTCAACCCGGCACCTGAAACGTGAGCCGGTCCCCCGGTCGCGCCTGCGCACAGATCGCCAGATCGGCGCCGCGGACCACGCCGATCACCGGATAGCCACCCGTCGTGGGGTGATCGGCGAGGAACACCACCGGGTGGCCGTTCGGCGGCACCTGCACGGCCCCGAGGACCATCGGCTCGGTCGGTAGCTCCCCGGGTCGGGAACGTTCGAGCGGGGTCCCGGTCAGCCGGAGTCCGATCCGGTTGGACGCAGCCCCGACCGTGTACGTCGACCCGGACAGGGTCGCGAGCGACCCGGGCGTGAACCAGTCGTCGCGCGGGCCGAGGTCGAGCCTGATCACCGAACGCGCCGACGGTGGGACTGCCTCGACCGGAACGGGATCTCCGACGGGCCCCCCGATACCGAGGAGGTCCCCCGCAGCGAGCGGCGCCGGGCCGAGTCCGGAGAGCAGGTCCGTCGACCGCGAGCCCAGGACCGGTTCCACCTCGATGCCGCCGGCGAAGCCGACGTAGGAACGCAGACCCGCGTACGCCGTACCCACGTCGACCAGCGCGCTCGCGGGAACGGAGACCGATGCGCCCCACGGCGCCTCGCGACCATCGACCCGGACCGGGCACAGAGCCCCGGTCACCGCCAGTCGGCACCCGTGATCGACCCGGAACCTGACACCGTTCACGGTGGTCTCCAGCCCGGCGGAACCCTCGGGGTTGCCGACCAGCCGGTTGGCCAGCTGCAGGGCCGCGCGGTCCAGGGCCCCGGAGCGCGGGACCCCGAGGTGCGCGTGACCCGGCCGGCCGAGGTCCTGGACCGTGGTCAGGACGCCGGCGTCGAGCACGTGCAGCGTGGTCTCAGGCATCGACGAAACGCACCCGCGTTCCGGGCGCGAGCAGAGCCGGGCTGTCCGAGCCTTCCCGCCACACCCGCAGGGTCGTCGTACCGATCAGCTGCCAGCCGCCGGGAGAGGCTGACGGGTACACGCTGGTGAACCCGCCCGCCAGGGCCACCGCTCCGGCCGGGACCCGCGGACGTGGCTCGGCCCGACGGGCCACCTCGAGTCCTGCGGGAAGCCCGGCGCAGTACGCGAAGCCTGGCGCGAATCCGCAGAACGCCACCACGAACTCGCACTGCTGGTGGATCCGGACAACGCCCGCGGCGTCGGTACCCCACTGCCGGGCGACCTCGTCCAGGTCGGGTCCGTCGTACCGGGTCGGGATCTTGATCTGCGGGCCGGATTCGGGTGCGGCCGTCGGCGCCGCGGTCCAGTCACGGAGCCGCTGGAGCGCCACACCGGGGTCGTCCAGACCGTCGAGCAGGACACTGCGGGCTGCGGGGACCACGTCCACCGCACCCAGTTCGTCGGCTCGCACGCGCAGGTCCGCGTACGTCGCCCGGACCTCGTCGAGATCAGCGCACTCGACCAGCAGAGCGTGCTCGCCGACCCGTCGCACCTGCATGCTCGCCATTCTCGCGCACGCCGGCCACCCACAGGCTGGAGGCGGCAACGGTTGCAAGCGCCGAAATGCTTCGAATCGGCATTTCCCCGGGTATTCACGGGCGAATAGGCTGGACGCCTTGAAATACATCCTGAAATGGATGCAGGACCCGCGAAAGTATGAGTTTCGCGGGTCCTGCGTTGCGGATCGGCGGCGGTGCTCCGTTCCTGAACCTGCCGTCGTCCTCGGCTCCGATCGCCCCACCACCGGGCGATCTCCCGGCGAGTTTCCCCACCGGATGGAACCG
The DNA here is from genome assembly GCA_025965315.1 of Marmoricola sp. Lineage (GTDB taxonomy): Bacteria > Actinomycetota > Actinomycetes > Propionibacteriales > Nocardioidaceae > Marmoricola. The sequence goes on along the minus strand of JAOPXD010000117.1, from coordinate 2,959 downwards.
TGTCCTTCGGCTGATCCCCGCTTCCCTTACGGGTTGCGGTAGGAGATTTCTACGCGCATTCACCTGGGTCGCGCAAGCCCCGTGGCACACAATTTCCAACATTTTTTTCGCGACCCGTAGCCATCCACAACATGCGTATATACGTCCACAGAATTTGATGCTTTTCCACAGGCGAATCCACAGGCCCCTGTGGAGAACCCACCCCTCAGTCGAACCAGGAGCGCACGACGAACCCGCCATGCTCCAGAGCGGCCCGCACCGCGACCGAGGTCGCGACCGCACCGGGCGAGTCACCGTGCACGCAGATCGTCCGGACCTGCGCCTGGCCCGCGAGCCGGACAGCGTTGGCGGCAACGTCCGCGGCATCAGCCACCAGGGCACCCGGCTCCGTGCGCGGCACCAGCCGGCCTGCCGCGGTGTAGGCCCGGTCGGGGAAACCTTCGGGAACGATCTGGCGTCCGTGGGTCTCCGCCAACTCCAGCAGCACCGAGCCCGGGAGCCCCAGCACCGGCAGGTCGCCGCTCCCGGACAGGACGGCTGTCGCGTGGGCGGCATCATCGGCGGCCCGGTTGTAGAGCGCCCCGTGCGGCTTCACGTAGCGCACCCGGGTGCCGGCAGCCACGGCGATCGCCGACAGCGTGGCGACCTGCTCGCCGACCCAGTCTGTCAGCCGCTCGGAGGCGACCTCCATCGGACGGCGCCCGAATCCTTCCCGGTCCGCGTAGGAGACCTGGGCACCGATCACGACACCGCGCAGGGCTGCCTCGTCGCAGACCGCCCGCATCACGGTCTCGTCGCTGGCGTGGAATCCGCAGGCGACGTTCGCGCTGGTGACCACCGCCAGCAGTGCCCGGTCGTCGGTGATTCCTTCGCCGAGGTCCGCATTGAGGTCGATCCGGGCGGTTTCGTCGCGCATGAGACCAGTCTGCCCCGGGTACTGCACCGAACTACTGACTGAGAAGTCTCTGAGAACCTCCCGGACACGCAACTTCGGGCGCTTCCGGGACGTCTACACCTCGAAGGGCAAACACCTCGGGTGGGAATCCTCGACCCGTGCCAAGCGTTGAACCACCGGAACCAGAAACACCGGATCCGGTGCAGGAAAGGGAGGCCATCGTGACCGTACGTCGCATGGAGCGTGAGATCGAGGGCCGTGACAGCGTCGGCCTGTACCTCGACGAGATCGCCCGTACACCGCTGCTCGACGCCATCACTGAAGTCGAGCTGTCCAAGACCATCGAGGCGGGGCTGTTCGCCGCCAAGCTCCTTGAGGAGGGCCGGGTAGGTCGCCGCAAGGGCGGTGCCCCCGGTTTCGCCACGCAGGCCGAGCTCGAGTGGCTCGTCGACGAGGCCGACCGCGCCATCCAGCAGTTCATCAACGCGAACCTGCGGCTGGTGGTCTCGATCGCGCGCAAGTACGGCCGCAGCGCGATGCCGATGCTCGACCTGATCCAGGAGGGCAACACCGGCCTGATCCGCGCGGTCGAGAAGTTCGACTACGCCAAGGGCTACAAGTTCTCGACGTACGCCACCTGGTGGGTGCGTCAGGCGATCACCCGCGGCATCGCCCAGCAGGCGCGCGTCGTCCGGCTGCCGGTGCACGTCGTCGAGGAGCTGAACCAGGTCTCGTCGGCCCGACGCACGCTGGAGCGTCAGCTCGGCCGTGAGCCGGAGCCCCGCGAGATCGCCGGCGAGCTCGATATGGACGTCGACCGGGTCCTCGACCTGATCGGCTGGGGCCGCGACCACGTCAGCCTGGACACGCCGCTCGATGTCGATGGCGACACGTCGCTGGGCGACCTGATCGCCCAGGAAAGCTCGCCGGGTCCCGACCTGACGGTGCTCGACTCGGAGTCGAAGGACCGGCTGAACACGCTGGTCGAGCTTCTCGACGAGCGCTCCGCGGACATCATCCGCTCGCGCTACGGGCTGGTCGACGGACGGCAGCACAAGCTGGCCGACATCGGCACCAAGCACGGGATCTCCGCCGAGCGGGTCCGCCAGCTGGAGCGGGAGGCGATCGCCAAGCTGCGGCGCCTGGCCGACCCGGACCTGGCTGCCTGATCTCGACTGCGCTCGATCACCGATCGAGCCGCTCGATCAACGCTCACCGATCACTGACCAGTGAGCGATGCGAAGACCTCCGTCACCCGGTGACGGAGGTCTTCGAGCGTCCCGGTGTTGTCCACGACGTACGTCGCGATCGCCAACCGGTCCTCGCGCGACGCCTGGGCCGCCATCCGGGCCTGCGCGTCGTCCTCGGTCCAGCCGCGGTCGCGCACCATCCGCTCGAGCTGGGTCTGGGCGGGTGCGTCCACCACCACGACGGCGTCGAAGGTGCTCCCCCGACCGCTCTCGGCGAGCAGCGGGATGTCGTGCACCACCAGCGCACCCTCCTGCGCCTGCGCCTCCAGGTCGATGATCCGCTCGAAGACCAGCGGGTGCACGATCGCCTCGAGCCGCTTGCGCGCGGCCGGGTCGCCGAAGACCAGGGTGCCCATCGCAGGTCGGTCCAGGTCGCCGTCCGGGGTCAGCAGCCCCGGCCCGAACTCGGCCACGACGGCCTCGAGACCGGGGCTGCCCTTCTCGACCACCTCGCGCGCGAGCGCGTCGGCATCGATGATCACCGCCCCAAGCTCGGCCAGGATCGCTGACACCGTGCTCTTGCCGGACGCGATCCCGCCGGTCAGCCCCACCCGTTTGCTCACTCCGCGAGTATTCCAAGCAATCGTCTTCCTGCAAGGATCGGGGTCATGGCCGCCGACACCCGCACCCTGCACCGCGTTGCGGACCTCGGTCCCGGTGATCGGGTCGCGCTGCTGGTTCCCGGCTCGCACGCCTACCTCGACGCCGTCCTCGGGCTGCTCGTCCGCGGCGTCGTACCGATCCCCCTCGACCCGAGGCTGACCGAGCACGAACGCGGCGGGATCCTGGCCGACCTGGCTCCGACGATCACGAT
>JAOPXD010000043.1 GCA_025965315.1 Marmoricola sp. | reverse complement strand
CCGATCGCGACCCCCTGGATCGAGCCCATCCCGCCCTGGAGGCTGACGCCACCGATCAGCACGGCGGTGATCACGTTCAGGGTGGTGGTGGTCCCGCCTGCTGCGACCTGTCCGGCACCGACCCGGGCCGCGTAGATGATCCCGGCCAGCCCTGCGGTGACGGCAGCGATCGCGTACAGCGACAGGTCCAGCCGGCCGATCCGGAGCCCGTTGCGCAGCGCCGCCTCACGGTTGCCACCGAGCGCACGGACGTTGACCCCGAAGCGGGTGTGGTCGAGGACGAACCAGAACAGCACGCCCACCGCGATCGCGATCAGGATGATGTTCGGGACGCCGGCGGTGTCGCCCTGACCGAGGGTCTGGAACGAGTTGGGCAGCGGCAGCACGTCGTTGCCGCCGGTGATCAAGTTGTCGAGACCGCCCAGCATGAAGAACGTGCCCAGCGTCGCGATGATCGGCGGGACGTGCAGGTAGGTGATGATCAGGTGGTTCACCAACCCGGCAGCACCGCAGGCGGCCAGGCCGGCCAGCACGGCCAACGGCCACGCAGTCCCCGCGACCATCAGCTTGGCAGCGGTGAGTCCGCCGAGGGTGAACACCGCACCGGCCGAGAAGTCGAGACCGCCACCGATGATCAGCAGCGCAGCGCCGCAGCCCATCACGAAGTAGATGACGCTGCTGCGCAGGATCTCGGTCAGGTTGTCGGTCTGCAGGAACAGCGAGCTGCGGGACGCCGCCAGCGCGCCGATGACCAGGATCACCATCAGCAGCGAGGTCTCCTGGCGGACCAGGATCGAGGTCAGCAGCCGGCGTCTCTTCGATTCATCCACTGCTGCCTCCAGCTTGGGGGTGGGCGGTGCGATCAGGGTGGTCATCACGCCGCCGTCACTGCGCCGGTGATCATGCCGATGATCTCGTCCCGGGTGACCTCGGACGTCTTGCGCGTCCCGACGCTACGGCCGAGGCGGAGCACGGTGATCCGGTCCGCGTGCGTGAAGACGAACTCCAGGTCGTGGCTGACGCAGATGACGGCCTGACCCGCGTCCCGGAGCTCGTCGATGATCGTTCCGACCTTGAACGACTCCTGCACACCGAGGGCCGCGGTCGGCTCGTCGAGCAGGATGATCGGCTTGTCCATCCGGACCGCCCGGGCGATCGCGACGATCTGGCGCTGACCGCCGGACAGCAACCCGACCGGCGTACGGACGTCACCGACCCGGACCTTGAGGCTGGTCAGGACGTCGGACGCTTCGCGCTCCATCCGACGCCGGTCCAGCAGCACCCCGAACTTGCGGGGAAGGTTGCCCAGCGCCAGGTTGGTGGAGATGTCGAGGCACTCGACCAGGGCGAGGTCCTGGTAGACCACGGCGATGCCGTGATCTACCGCGTCCGCAGCAGTACGCCGCAGACCCAGACTCTCCCCGTTGACGAGGATCTCCCCGCCGTCGGCCCGGTGGATGCCGGTGACGATCTTGACCATGGTCGACTTGCCGGCGCCGTTGTCCCCGACGATCGCGTGGATCTCACCGCGGTAGGCGGTGAAGTCGACGTGCTCGAGTGCGGACACCGAGCCGAACGACTTCGTCACCCCCGTCAGCTGCAACGCCGGCCCCCCTCCGGGGGTCGAGTCCATGGTCGAGCTCATCTCAGCTCCAGCCCTTGCTGAGGTAGCTCGTCACCTGGGGCTGCTCGATGACCGCGGTGCCGAACGAGATCGCCGGAACCTTCTTGTGCGCGGCGAGGTCCATGATCGCGTCGATCCCCTTCGTGGCGGAGCCGCAGACGTCCTGGACGAACATCAGCTTCGCGATCCCGTCGCTCAGGGCCTGGGTGCCGCCGTTGTCGCTGCCGTTGACCAGCAGGTTCACCTTGCCGGTGAGGTTCTTGGCCTTGATCGCGGCCACGGCTCCCGGGGTCACCGTGCCCATGTGGGTGGCGATCATGTTCACGTCAGGGTGTGCCGCCAGCAACGCGTTGACCTCCGGAAGTGCCTTCGTCGCATCGTCCCCGGTGTAGACCGTACCCACGATCTTGACGTTGGACGTCTTCGCCGCTGCTGCGGTCACCCCGTCGATCCACTGCTTCCCGGTTCCGGTGGTCGCTGCCGCCACCAGCCCGAGGTTCTGCTGGCCGGGGAGCTTCGAGATCGCGTCGACGTACTGCTGGCCGATCGCGTTCCAGTCGTAACCGAGGTTGAGGTCCGCGCCGCTGCCCTTGCCACCGGTGCCGAGCAGGGTCACCGTGTGGATGCCCTTCTTCTGGGCCTGCTGCAGCACGGGCGCGAAGCCAGGGCTGAGCGGCACCGTCACGATGGCACCCTTCTTCGCGACGGTCGCCTGCTGGATCTGGGCGATCATCGTCGTCGGGTCCGGCGCCTGGCCGGTGGGACCGCTCACCGTGAAGGAAGCGCCGCGCTTGTCGGCCTCCTTCTTCATGCAGTCGCCGAGGGTCTTGAACGTCGGGAAGCTCGGCAGCGGGCTGACGAACTGGATGCTGAGCTTGTCGGACTTGGTCGAGCTGGTGCTGCCGCAGCCGGCGGCCGTGGCCCCGAGCGCGAGCACGGCGGTGACGGCGGCGGCGGTGCGGAGTCGGCGCTGCCGACGGGTGGAGATGTTGGACATGGTGAGTTCCTCCTGGTTGATGGCGACCACGGCGTCGGGCCGGGCCGAACTGAACTAGCTGGTGAGCTGGGTGATGAGTACTGAGACCGCGTCGACGAGAGCGTCTTGAGCGGCCGCAGCAGCGGGAACGGTGTTGACCAGCTCCGTCCAGCCGTGGATCAGCCCGGGGTTGGGCAGGTACTGCACCGAGACACCGTCCTGGCGAAGCCGTTCTACGTAGGCCTCGTTGGAGGTGAGCAGAGGGTCGAACCCGGCCGAGGTCACGATCGCCGGCGGTAGCCCGGTCAGCGTCTCGGCGTTGTCCGGAAGCGCGTACGGCGCCGAGCCGGACGCCTCGTCGGGCAGGAACATGTCGCGCATCGTCGCGAGGTCGTCGCGGTTGAGCGCGTACTCGCCGCTGCCGTTGTCGATCATCGACCGCGTGGTCAGGTCGAGGTTCACCCCCGGGTAGATCAGAACCTGGGCCGCGATCACCGGCCCCTGCTCGTCCCGGGCTCGCTGGGCCACGGACGCGGACAGGGCTCCGCCCGCGCTGTCACCCCCGACGAGCAGCGGTACGTCCGGGTAGCGCGACGCCGCCCAGGCCGTCGTCTCGTAGCAGTCCTGGAAGCCGGCCGGGAACGGGTGCTCCGGTGCCAGTCGGTAGTGCACCGAGACCACCGTCGAGGTGGTGCCCTCGCAGAGCCGGCGGGCGATCTTGTCGTGGGTGTCGATGTCGCCGAGGATGAACCCGCCGCCGTGGAAGTACACGATCACCGCACGCGGATCGGGAGCGGTCGGCGAGTAGATCCGGACCGGGATGCCGCCTTGGCTGCCGTCGACCACCAGGTCCTCGGTGCGCCCGACCGGCTCGGCGACGTGGTCGGGCCCGTTCAGCATGGCCACCGTGTCGGTGAAGTTCTGCCGGATCTGCTCGATGCTCTGCTCGGCGAGTGGCACCACGCCGACGGCCTCGACCTGGTCCAGGAGTGCGTTGAGCACCGGGTCCAGGCGGCTGTCACGGACGGTCATCGGTGAGTCCTCTCGTTGGGGCGGATGGAGATCTTCAGGCCGGAGCCGGCGCGGAAGACCTCGACCGCATCGGCGTAGCCGTCCAGAGGGAGCTGGTGGGTCACCAGGGGCGCCAGGCGATCTCCCCAGGACTCGGCCATCGTGGTCGCGCGGTCGAAGCTGTTGAGCACCGCCATGCTGCCGACGATGGTGATCTCGTCACGGTAGATCTCGAACGGCCGCAGCTTGATGACCGCGCCCTGGTCGGCGACGCCGAAGCACTGGAAGGTGCCTCCACGGCGGACCCGGGTCAGGCCGTCCTCGATCGCCGAGACGACGCCGGTGCAGTCGATCACCGTGTCCCAGCGGCTGTCCGGGTCGAGGTCGTCGGCGTGCGCCGCGGCCCGGTGTCCGAACTGCTCGGCCAGCTGCCGGCGTACCGGGTTGGGCTCGACGATGTCGACCTGCTCGCCGGTCAGGTCGGCCGCGAGCTGACTCATCAGCAGGCCCATCGTGCCGGCGCCGTAGACCAGGTAGCGGTCGTTGGGGTTGCGGGGCAGCACGTCGAACCCGTGGATCGCGCAGGCCAGCGGCTCGATCAGCAGCGCAGCGGCCTCGGAGATCCCGGCCGGGAGGTCGTAGGCGAGATGCGCCGGGACCTTGACCAGCTCGGCACAGCCACCGTCGAGGGTGACCCCGAGGGCGGCGTAGTTCAGGCACAGGTTGGTGCGCCCGCGCCGGCACTCGCTGCACCGGTGGCACGGCAGGTTCGGGTCGACGGCGACCAGGCCACCGATCCGCGCGCTGTCGACACCGGCGCCCACGGCCACGATCTCGCCGAAGAACTCGTGCCCCGGCACGACCGGGAAGCTGTCGTACGGAAGCTCTCCGTCGAGCAGGTGGAGGTCGGTCCCGCAGATCCCCGAGGCCCGTACGGCGACGATGACCTCGCCCGCGTCCGGCGTCGGATCAGGGCGTACCTGGACACTGAAGACCGCCGGGGACTCGATCACCAGCGCGCGCATCACTTGGTCCCGGGCTTGTAGGTGGCGATCGTCTCGACCTTGGTGGTCGTACAGCCGCTCGGGACGACCGACTCGTGCAACCGGGCCAGCAGCCAGGCCGTCGCCGCGGGCGCACCGAGCGGGTCCAGGGTGACGTGCTCTGCGGTGTTGTCGCGCACGTAGGTGATCGCCGCACCGTCCGCGCAGTAGCGCTTCACCAGGGCGTCGGCCGCCTTGATGTAGAGCACCTCGTCGTGGATCGAGTGGTAGACGAACAGCGGTACCCGGGGCGTCTGCCGGCCGAGGGTCATCGGGGCCAGGCTCTGCTTCACCGCAGGGCGGCTCATGAACTTCTTGAACGGCACCGTCATGTAGTGGCTCATGTTGAGTCCGAGGAACTGGGCGATGTTGGCGAGCGCGCACTGCTTGTTCGACGTCGCCAGCAGCCTCCTGCCCGACGGCTTCAGCACGGCGTCGAACAGCTTCGCGAACCGCGGGCTCCCGCGCAGGATGCCCGGCAGACCGGAGGCCAGCAGCCCGCCGGAGATGGTCCCGTTGACGTTGACCAGGTTGGTGTAGACGTTCGTCGCCCAGCCGCCGACAGCCACGCCCTTCACGTTCACGTCGGGTGCGTAGGTGTGCTGGAGCTGAGCAGCCCAGCCGCTGACGAGCGAGCCACCGGAGTAGCCCCAGATCACGGCCGGCGTGGCCTTGTTCAGCCCGAGCGGTGCGAAGCGCTCGGCGGCGCGGAGGCCGTCGAGGATCGCGTAGCCCGGTTGCCGCGGCGCTCCGAAGTTGGCGTGCGGACCTTCGTAGTCCGGCACCGACACGACCAGTCCCTTGGACACGGCTCCGCTGATGCTGGAGACCTGCTGGGAGAGGTTGACCGAGTTGAGGACGTCCTCGTAGTCGTTCATCTGGTGCGACGGCGCGCACTTCGGGTTCGAGGAGTCGGTGGCGATCTGGTAGCTGAGGATCCCCTTCGGCGTACCCGACGGGGCGATCACGGTGGTGACCGCAGCCATCGGCTTCCCGTTCTGGTCGGTGGACCGGTACAACAGCTGCCAGGCCTTGCGCTGCGGCATCTCCGCGAACGGCGACAGGGTGATCTTGCGGGACCGCAGGATCGTGCCCGGCGCCGCGTGGCCGAAGCCCTTCGGCGCGACGTAGAACGCGTCGTTGGGGTGCGCTGCAGCGACCGAGGCGCCGGCGGACGGCGCCACGGCGACGAGGCCGGCGGCAACCAGGGCAACTGCGGTGACCAGAACGGCCTTGGTGTGGGTCACAGGTTTCCTCATCGGTAGTTCGCCATCGACTGGACGGTGGTGGTCGTGCATCCGGCGGGTACCGGGACGCCCTTCACTCGGGCGGTGAACCAGGCGAGGATCGCCGGCGACGCGATCCCCTGGAGGGTGATGTGCTCCGCGGTGGCGCTGCGCACGTAGGTGATCCGGGCTCCGTGGGCGCAGTACTCCGGGACGATCGCGTCGGAGGAGCGGATGCCGATCAGCTCGTCGTGGACCGCGTGGTAGACGAACATCGGCATCTGCGGCGTGGAGCCACCGAGATTCATCGCGGCGAAGCCTCGGGCGACGGCCGGCTTCTTGACGAGCTGCCGCAGCGGCACCTTGAGGTAGTGGCCGAGGTCGAACCCGGCGAAGACGCCGAGGTCCTCGACCGAGCACTGCTTGGCTCCCAGCGCGAGCGCTCGTCGGCCGCCCGGCTTCATGACGGCGTGGAAGGCGGCAGCCAACCGTGGGCTCTGCCGGAAGATCCCCGGGAAGACTGCCGGGATGAATCCGCCGAAGAGGCTCTTGTTCAGATGGAGCATGTTGGGCTGCACGCTGCTGACGAACCCGCCGACGGCGACTCCGGCGACGTGGAGCTCGGGAGCGTAGGTGCGCTTGAGCTGGGCCGCCCAGCCGCTGGCCAACGAGCCGCCGGAGTAGCCCCAGATCACGGCCGGCGTGGACGTGCTCAGGTGCATCGCCGAGAAGTGCTCGGCGGCGCGGATCCCGTCGAGGACGGCGTACCCGGGCTGGCGGGGCGCCGCGAACTCGGCGCGCGGACCTTCGTAGTCCGGGAGCGAGACGGCCAGGCCGCTCTTCAACGCGTCGCTGATGCTGCTGGACTCGGCGGCGAGCAGGACCGAGCTGGGCAGGTCCTGGTAATCGGTGACCTCGTGGGACGGGGCGCAGCGCGGTGCCGAGGAGTCGGTGGCGATCTGGTAGCTGAGGATCCCCGTTGCCTTGCCCACCGGCGCGACCACGGTGGTGACGATCGCCATCGGCTTCCCGTACTGGTCGGTCGACCGGTACAGCAGCTGCCAGGCAGCGTTCTTCGATGCCATCGAGAACAGCGTCGGGTGGACCTGGCGGGCGCGCAGGATGGTGCCCGGTGCCTTGTGACCGAAGCCCTTCGGCGGTGCGTAGAACGGGTCCGGGGCCTTCGCCGAGGAACGCGCCGACACCGACCCGCTCGCTCCGCCAGCCGATGCGCCCGCGGAGGGTGCGCTCGCGACGAAGCCAGCCGCACACAGCGCGAACGCCATGCCGATGGACACGTGGGTGAGTTTCACGAAGGTCCTCGTCAACAGTGAGTTGCCTCACTCTGAGGCTCGTTCATCGTGGGCTCGGCGCGGGCTTCCGGCAATGCCGTGCGGGGGTCCGCGGATGACCGGTTCGCCGACTGCCGTCACACCCGCTGAGCGCGGAATGACGGCATCCGAACCGGGCCGATGACCGTTCTCTGACCGATCTCTGCCCGTTGGAACGCCCGGTCTCGTTAGACGCGGGTGACGACCGGCCCCATCGCCGCGATTTTCTGGGCTTCTCCGGACGACAGACGTCGGTCACTGATGATCATGTCCAGGTCCGAGATCTCGGCGAAGCGGCAGAAGCTCGACACCGCGAACTTCTGGCTGACCCCGAGGAAGATCTTCCGGCGCGAGACCCGAATCGCGGTCGCCTTGACCTCGGCGACCGCGGGGTCGGGCGTGGTCAGCCCGTGCTGGCGCGAGATCGCGTTCGCACCGATGAACGCGAGGTCGATCACGAACCCGTTGAGCATGTCGGTGACCCAGTGGTCGACGGTGCCCAGCGTGTGGCCGCGGACGCGTCCGCCGAGCAGGTAGACGGTGATGTCCTCGCGCTCGGCGAGCATCGAGGCGATCGGCAACGAGGCGGTGACCACGCTCAGCGGCCGACGCTCGGGGAGCTGGCTGGCGAGCACCTGCGGGGTGAAGCCCTCGTCGATGAAGATCGTCTCGGCATCCTCGAGGTGACGTACCGCTTCACCGGCGATCCGCAGCTTCTCCTCGGCGTGCTCGTCCTGGCGCCGGGTCAGGTCGGACTCGTACGCCGCGGTCTCCACCGGATAGGCGAGGCCGTAGGACCGCCGGATCAGACCGTGCTCCTCGAGCGAGGTCAGGTCCCGCCGTACGGTCTCGACCGAGACGGCGAGCGTGTCGGCGAGCTCCGCCACCGACACCTGCCCGTGGGCGCGCGCCAGGTCCAGCATGCTGCGCTGCCGTTCCTTGGGTTCCACGACTCTCCTTGTCGGCGCTCCGGTGTGACCTTAGTACCGGCGGGCCATCGGGGGAGGTCACTCGTCGTGACGCGTGATCGCACCGTTCAGGTAGCGCTGGATCGTCGGAGCGACCGCCGCGACGAGGTCGTCGTGGCTCATGCTCGCGACCGGCTCGATCTTCCAGAGGTAGCGCATGAACGCCAGACCCATGAACTGGGACGCGATCAGGCCGCTCCGGGTGAGTCGCTCGGCCTCCGGCAGCGCCTGGGCCGAGGGGCCCATCATCGAGTTCTCGACGATGAACCGCAGCTTCTCGCGGGTCTTCGGCTCCTGCCCGGCGATCTGCAGGATCGCCCGCAGGGCATCCCCGTGCGCCGGGTTCTCCCAGTTGCCGAGCATCTCGCGGACCAGGCGCTCGGCGAGCCCGTCCGCGGGCGACGACCAGGCCAGCACGATCTGCTCCAGGAAGGACGGGGGCGGGGTCGTCGCCTCGTCGAGCAACCGCTCCTTGGAGCCGTAGTAGTGGTAGACGAGCGCGGGATCGACATCCGCCGCCCGCCCGATCCCCCGGACCGTCGTACCGGCGTAGCCGTCGGTGGCGAACGACGCCCGCGCCGCGTCGAGGATCCGTGCGGCCAGTACGCCGCGCTCATCCCGGGGCCCGCGCGCTCCACCCTTCGGCGCCATCAGTACAACCTCCTGGATCAGGTCTTGCATCGAGACGAGTTTCATCGTACCGTGAATTTAGTTTCACCGCCTGTTGAATCTTCTCGGCCCGTTCTGAGGATCCAGATCCATGAGCACTTCGAGCCCGTCGACCACCGCCCCCGGAACCGTTCGCCACGGAGCCATCACCGCTGTCGTCTGCATCGCCCTGGCTGCCGTGGTCGCCGCGATGTCGTCCCTGAACGTCGCGCTGCCGGACATCGCCCGCTCCACCCATGCGTCGCAGACCCAGCTCTCCTGGATCATCGACGCCTACTCACTGGTCTTCGCGGCCCTCCTGCTCCCGGCCGGAGCCCTCGGCGACCGGTACGGACGGCGACTGGCCCTGCTCATCGGTCTCGGCATCTTCGGCACCGCCTCGGCCGTCGCGATGACCGCGTCCGGCGCGACCGAGCTGATCGCACTGCGCGCCGTCCTCGGACTCGGCGCCGCGCTCGTGATGCCGGCCACCCTCTCCACGATCACCGGCACCTTCCCGCCCGACCAGCGCGTCAAGGCAGTCAGCGTCTGGGCCGGCGTCGCCGGCGGTGCCGCGATCATCGGTGTGGTCTGCTCCGGGCTGCTGCTCGAGGCCTTCTCGTGGAAGTCGGTCTTCGGGCTCAACGTCGTCCTCGCCGTGATCGCGATGATCGGCACCGTGCGGGTCGTTCCCGAGTCGGCCGAGGACGACGCCCCGTCGCTGGACGTCGTCGGAGCAGTGCTGGCCGTGGCCGGCCTCGTCGCACTGGTGTTCTCCGTGATCGAGGCTCCGACCGAAGGTTGGCTGAGCGCCCGGACGCTCGTGGTCGGTGGCTCCGGCGTCGTCGTCCTGATCGCCTTCATCGCCTTCGAGCTGCGCCAGCGGACACCGATGCTCGACCCGCGGATCTTCCGGCACCGTGCCCTGTCCGCCGGCAGCATCTCGATCTTCGTCCAGTTCTTCGCCTTCTTCGGCTTCATCTTCCTGGTGCTCCAGTACCTGCAGATCGTGCGCGGCGACTCGGCGCTGCTCGCGGCCGTCAGCATGCTGCCCCTCGGCGTCACGATGATGCCGTCGTCACGGTTGGCTCCGGTCTTCTCCGCCCGTTTCGGGTCGCGCCAGGTCTGCGCCCTGGGCCTGCTGCTGATCGGCGTGGCGCTCAGCGTCCTCGCCCAGCTGGGCGCCACCACGCCGTACTGGGTCCTCGCCGTCGGCCTGCTCGTCCTCGGTGCCGGCATGGGCTCGGCGATGACCCCGGCGACCAGCGCCATCACCTCAGCCCTGCCGACGAGTCAGCAGGGTGTCGCGTCAGCGATGAACGACCTGTCCCGCGAGGTCGGCGGAGCGCTGGGCATCGCGGTGATCGGCAGCATCATGACCGCGGTCTACCGCAGCCACCTCGACCTGACCGGCGTCCCGACCTCGGTCGCCGCCAAGGCCCGAGACTCGCTCGCCCTGGCTGCGCACTTCGGCGGACCGGTTGCAGCCCGGGCGAACAGCGCCTTCATCGACGGCATCCACGCGGCGCTGCTTGCCTCAGCAGGAGCTGCCGTTGTCGCCTCGCTGATCGTCTTCGCGCTGCTCCCTCGGCGGGACGAGACCAGCGAGGAGTCCAGCACCCAGTCCTGAGTCTGGCTCAGCTGGTCCCGCCGACGGCCCCGGGTACGGCGTCGACCAGGTCGTGGGTCATCGAGTTCTCGGCCTTGAGGCGGGCGAGCTCACGTTCGCGGTGGACGTACCCGCGCGCCGTGACCTTCTCGCGCCCGTGGACCCGCAGCCGGGTCCGGTCGGTCAGCGAGAGCGCCGGACGCAGGATGCGGACCAGGTGCTTGGCGGAGCCGTCCGGGATCCCGAGGGCATCGGCGGCTGCGTCTCCGAGGAAGACCCGGGACATGCCGTACATCAGGCTCCTTGCCGAGCGTTCCCGCCACGCAGCCGTCCCGGGCAGGATCGTGGCCAGCTGCGGGGCGAGGTAGTCCTCGGTCAGCGCCTTGACGAAGTCGCGGCTGTACCCGTCCGGCCCGGGAGCGGTCAGCGAGTACAGCTCCTCGATGCGGACGTGGTCCGACGCCGTGACCGGGTTGAGGTCGTCGACGACCCCGATCACGTGACCGACGTACCGCCACAGGTGGTAGATGTCCTCGAGCTCGTCGTCGCGCAGGCGGACACCGAGCTTCTCCATCGCGGCCAGTGAGATGTGCCCGAACTCGGCGAGCGTGAACGCCATGTAGGGCTGCGGGATCGGCGCGCCCCAGGCAGCCAGGTCCCAGTCCGCCTTGGCCAGGATGTGCTTGCGCACGTGCGCGTGGATCATCCGGACGCGCACGGTGTGCTGGAACCCGGGACCGTCGATCGCCATCCCACCCGGACGCACGACGCCGGCGAGCCACTCGCCGACCTCGATCGAGCGCACCGCCGGCTGGGCGCCGTAGCGACCGGTGAGCAGCAACGGCTTGGCGGCGATCCAGTTCTCGGCGCCGGCAAGCAACGACGCCGCCCCGAGCACGAGGCCCCACTGGGCGGTGTAGCGGACCAGGACGTCACTCGCGCGGTCGAGCCGGTCCCTGTCGAGCCAGTCCGGCTCGCTGACGATCTGGTCGATCAAGGCCTGCACGGACGGCAACGGATCGGTGACAGCGCCGACGCCGACGGTCATCATCGTGCGCACCGCTCGGCCCGCTTCCGGACCAGCCGGGTCGTTCACGACCGCGTCCGCCAGGACGTCGGCCTGCCACATCCCCGCCATCCAGGCACTCCCGGTGGCGCCGTACCGGGAAAGTGCGAGGTCGACGTTCGGAAGTGCTGTGGGTGCGGAGCGGAGCTCGCTGGTGGTCACGTCCCCATTCAAGCACCCTGACAGCAACACTGTCACAGTCATCGTGGCCGCAATAACCTACGGTTCCGTAACTTAGCGTCGCCGAGGTCGTTGACCCGTCATGCCCTCCCCACGCCGTACGGCGCGCAGCTTCGTCATGCTCACGGCGCTCGCCCTGGCCGCGGCGACGATGCCGGCGCTGGCCGAGCACGCGAACGCCGCTGAGACCGACACGGTGCAGACGTTGCACTTCAAGGTCGCGGTCGGCCCCGGAGCGACCAAGACCTGCGACATCATCGGCGACCTCTACCTGCCGGCCGGCGCCAGCAGCAGCGACCGGGTCCCGGCGGTGCTGACCACCAACGGCTTCGGTGGCTCCAGGGCCGACATGGCCGGCTTCGGCAAGGCGCTGTCGGCCCATGGCTACGCAGTGCTGTCCTACTCCGGCCTCGGCTTCGGCGGCTCCAGCTGCCAGATCACCCTTGATGACCCGGACTGGGACGGCGCTGCCGGCAGCCAGCTGATCAGCTACCTCGGCGGGGCCAGCGGGATCGCGTTCACCGATGCTGCGCACCAGCACCCCGCGCCCGCGCTCGACGTGGTGGAGCGCGACGCCGTCGCCCACAACGGCCACGCGCTGCAGCACGACCCCCGGGTCGGCATGGTCGGGATCTCGTACGGCGGGGAGATCCAGTTCTCGGTGGCATCGGTCGACCCACGGCTGGACACGATCATCCCGATCGCGACCTGGAACAACCTGAACTACTCGCTCGGCCCGAACAACACCTCCGTGACCACCGGGGTCAA
>JAOPXD010000041.1 GCA_025965315.1 Marmoricola sp. | reverse complement strand
GGCCAGGGAAGTCCTGGTTCCTGATCGGTGAGCCGCGGTCGATCACGGCTGTGAGCGGGCGCGGGGAGGGGCTGCCACGCGTGGGAGAATCCGCCCTGTGACCGTCCCCAACGTCCTCGCCACCCGTTACGCCGCCGCCGACCTGGCTCAGATCTGGTCCCCGGAGCACAAGATCGTGCTCGAGCGGCAGCTGTGGATCGCGGTCCTGCGCGCCCAGAAGGACCTCGGCGTCGACGTCCCGGACGGCGTGGTCGAGGACTACGAGGCGGTCGTGGACCAGGTCGACCTGGCCAGCATCGCCGCCCGCGAGCGGATCACCCGCCACGACGTGAAGGCCCGGATCGAGGAGTTCTGCGCGCTGGCCGGCCACGAGCACATCCACAAGGGGATGACCTCGCGCGACCTGACCGAGAACGTCGAGCAGCTGCAGATCAAGCAGTCCCTCGTGCTCGTCCGCCAGCGCGTGGTGGCCACCCTGGCCCGGCTGGGACGGCTGGCGTCCGAGCACGAGTCGCTGGTGATGGCCGGCCGCTCGCACAACGTCGCCGCGCAGGCGACCACCCTGGGCAAGCGGTTCGCCACGATCGCCGACGAGATGCTGGTCGGGCTCGCGCGCCTCGACGACCTGCTCGGGCGCTACCCGCTGCGCGGGATCAAGGGCCCGATGGGTACCTCCCAGGACATGCTCGACCTGCTCGACGGGGACGACGCCAAGCTCGAGGCCCTCGAGGAGCGCGTCGCCAGCCACCTCGGTTTCGACGCGGTGCTCACCAGCGTCGGCCAGGTCTACCCGCGTTCGCTCGACTTCGACGTCGTCTCGGCGCTGGTGCAGATCGTCGCCGGCCCCTCGAACCTCGCGACCACGATCCGGCTGATGGCCGGCATCGAGCTGGTCACCGAGGGGTTCAAGGAGGGCCAGGTCGGCTCGTCCGCGATGCCGCACAAGATGAACACACGCTCCTGCGAGCGCGTCAACGGCCTCGCGGTGATCCTGCGCGGTCAGCTCTCGATGGTCGGGGAGCTCGCCGGGGACCAGTGGAACGAGGGCGACGTCTCCTGTTCCGTGGTCCGCCGGGTGGCGCTGCCGGACGCCTTCTTCGCCTGCGACGGGCTGTTCCAGACGTTCCTGACGGTGCTCGACGAGTTCGGTGCCTTCCCCGCCGTGATCCAGCGCGAGCTCGACCGGTACCTGCCGTTCCTGACCAGCACCAAGGTGCTGATGACGGCCGTCCGCAACGGCGTCGGTCGCGAGGCGGCGCACGAGGCGATCAAGGAGCACGCCGTCGGGGTCGCGCTGGAGATGCGTCAGGGTCTGGCCGTCAACGACCTCTTCGACCGGCTCGCGGCCGACGAGCGGCTCGGACTGACCCGACCGCAGATCGCCGCCCTGGTGGCCGATCCGATCGAGTTCACCGGTGCCGCGGTCGCCCAGGTCCAGGCCGTCGTACGCCGGATCGAGGGGATCGTCGCCGCCGATCCTGCAGCCGCGTCGTACAGCCCGGGTGCCATCCTCTGACGCCACGCATTGTCGAGCCAACCACTCGACTATGCTGGGGGGATGGCGATCAGCACCGACCAGCTCCCGCTTCCGTCGTACGACGACGTCACGGTCGTCGTCCCCGCGCCCGGGGAGGGCATCGGCAACTGGGCCGGAGCCGCGTCGGCGGTGCTGGTGGACGGTGTCTTCTGGCTCACCTGGCGTGAACGCCGGCCGCTGACCGACGGTCGCGGGGTGGCCGTGCACATCGCCCGCTCGCGCGACGGGGTGACGTTCAGCGAGGTCGCCCAGGTCCTGCGTCAGGACTTCGGCGCTGAGTCGTTCGAGCGCCCCGTGCTGGTGCCGGTGCCCGGCATCGGCTGGCGCCTCTACCTGTCGTGCGCGACCCCGGGCTCCAAGCACTGGTGGGTCGACAGCCTGACGGCGCCGTCGCCGGAGACGCTGGTGACCGGCACCCGTCGGATCGTGCTGACCGGCGACCGCGACACCGCGGTCAAGGACCCGGTGATCCGGCCGCTGACCAGTGGCGGCTGGGAGATGTGGCTGTGCTGCCACCCGCTCGACGACGCCGGCCACGAGGACCGGATGACGAGCAGGAGGCTGACCAGCCGGGACGGCCTGGACTGGACCGATCACGGCGAGGTGCTCGCCGGCCGTCCGGGCGAGTGGGACGAACGCGGTGCCCGGATCACGACGGTGATCGCCGAGGACCCCCTGACGGTGCTGTACGACGGCCGTGCCGACGCGGCCTCCAACTGGTACGAGGAGACCGGCGTCGCCGTCTGGGACGGCGAGCGCTTCCGTGCCGACGAGACCCGCGCGCCGATCGGGTCGCCGTACGGCGAGGGCGCGTTGCGCTACGCCTCGGCGGTGAAGCTCGAGGACGGCCGTACCCGGTTCTACTTCGAGGCTGCGCGCCCCGACGGTGCGCACGACCTGGTCACCTGCGTGCGCTGATCCTCCGCTGGGCAAACGATCCGCGGCTCTCGGTGCCGAGCCAGTCGCTGAAGTCCTGCCCGGTGATCCGGCGGAGCAGCTTGATGTCGTCCTCGAACGCGGGCAGCAGGGCGCTGCGCTGCTCTGCGGTGAGGTGCGGGCGGTGCGCCTCTTCCTGACGGCCGCTCAGCAGTCCGACCAGCGGCACGCTCGCCCGGCGCCAGACCTGCGGCGGCGCGAACGCACCCAGCCGGGCGCCGGCACGGACGGCCGGTCCGAACACCCTGGGGCGCCAGCCCGGTTCGACGTAGCTGCGCGAGTTGTCCCTCGGGATCTCGGGGATCATGCCGGTGTCGATGCCGAGGAACTCGCACGCCCGGTCGACGGTCAACTGAGGTTGGTCGATGACGTCGCGGTAGCGCAGGATCATCGTCTGCCTCGGATCGATGTGCTCGTAGAGGTGCGCGAACTGCTGCCCGTACAGCCCCAGCTCGCGGTAGCGCCAGAACGGCGCCCACCCGGCAGCGACCCGCTCGTCCTGCAGCTCGAACGCACGGACGAAGTCCGACTCCGGCTCGAGGCCGTCGGACCACAGGTGCATCCAGTTGCTGTAGGCGCGGTCGATCGGGTCGCGGACGACGGCGATCAGCTTGACGTCCGGCAGCGACTCGGTGATCCTCCGGTGCGCGCCGCGGCTCCACAGGTAGAACGGGGTGCTCTCGCCACGCACCTGGCCCGGCTCGGCTCCGGCGAAGACGCGCTCGTAGTCGTCGCGCCGCCAGATCCACTCCTGCTGCGAGTGCGCGTCACCGGGGCCGCGCCAGGCCGGCGGCGGGGCGTCGTCGCAGAGCCAGTACTTCGGCTCCTTGGGGGTCGAGCTGAAGACCTGCGGGTGCTGGGCGAGGGCCGCGTGCAGCGCCGTCGTACCGGCCTTGGGCGCGCCGATGATGAGGAAGTCGGGGCCGGACGTCGGGGCCATCCTGCGCTCCTGAAATCTAAGTCAATGGGATTACTAAAGATATACCAGTCTCACCCGAGCCGGGTGGAGAGTCCGAGCAGCAGGCAGTCGAGGGCGAACGCGAACTGAGCGTCCGCCTCGGGGCGGGCGGCCACCATGTCGGCCAGGTGCGGCAGGTCCGCGGACCGCTCGTTGACGCCGCGGCCGAACTCGGCGAACTGCGGGTCCTCGCCGCCGGCGGAGAGTGCCTGCTGCCAGGCCTCTCCGAGCGCGAGCGTGTAGACGTGCTGGACGCAGTGCTGGACGTCGGCGGTGCTGAAACCGGCCCCGTCCATCACCGCAGCCAGGTGCTCGATCCGGTCCAGCCGCAGACCGGTCGGGGCGCTGGTCAGCCGGACGTACCGGAGCAGCTGCGGGTTCGCGACCACTGCGCCACGGGTGGCCCGGGCGAACGCGGTGATCCACTCCTGCCAGGTCGCGCCCGGCGCCGGCTCGAAGTCGTCGTACTCGGTCTCGTCCAGGATCCGCGCAGCCATCAGCGCCAGCAGCTCCTCGCGGTCGCGCACGTGGTTGTAGAGCGCCGCCGGACCGACGTCGAGCGCCCGGGCGACCTCGGACATCCGCAGGTCCGCAGGTCCGAGCTCGAGCGCGGCAGTGATGATCTGGTCGCGCGAGATCCGTTGCGGGCGCCCGCGGCGCGGGGGAGCCTGGTCGGTCATCCGGGCCTCCTCCTCGACGACGGGCGCAAATAACTGAAGTGCGTCAGAAAATATCGCAGGAACCCTTGACAGGCAAGAACGCGTTCTAGTTCTGTAGCGGGATGAATGATGTAGATCCCGACTTCACGATGCAGCGCAGCAGTCGTGACGAGTCTGCGATGGCAGCGACCCTGACCCCGTGGCTGGCGAGCCAGCTGCCTGCCGGCGCCGACCCGTCGGTGGTCCTCTCGGGAGCGTCCGACTCGAACGGGATGTCCAGCGAGACGATCCTCGCCGACATCACCTGGACCGAGGACGGCGCCGCCCGCTCGGGCGCCTACGTGATGCGGATGGCTCCGGCCGCGACCGACGTCCCGGTCTTCCGGCAGTACCGGCTCGACCACCAGCACGAGGCGATCCGGCTCGTCGGGGAGCTCACCGACGTCCCGGTGCCCGAGGTGCTCTGGCTGGAGCCGACCGGTGACGTGCTCGGCGCGCCGTTCTTCTTCATGGAGCGGATCGACGGCATCGTCCCGCCGGACGTGATGCCGTACACCTTCGGTGACAACTGGTTCTTCGACGCGGACCCTGCCGACCAGCGCCGCCTCCAGGACAGCACCGTGGCGGCGATCGCCGGCATCCACGAGATCCCGGACGCTGCGACCACCTTCGCGTTCCTCGACGCCGACGACACTGCCGGCGGGTCCCACCTCAGGCGGCACTTCGCGCGCACCAGGGCCTGGTACGAGTGGGCGGTCGCCGACATCGGTGAGTCCCAGATCCTGCCGCGCGCGATCGCCTGGTTGGAGGCGAACTGGCCGGAGTCCGACACCCCCGAGAACGTGGTGCTGTCCTGGGGTGACTCCCGGATCGGCAACTGCATGTACGTCGACTTCGAGCCGGTCGCGGTCCTCGACTGGGAGATGGCCGGCCTCGGCCCGCGGGAGATCGACCTGGGCTGGATCGTCTTCGCCCACCAGGTCTTCCAGAGCATCGCCGGCGCCTTCGAGCTCCCGGGTCTTCCCGGCGTGCTCCGCGCCGAGGACGTCCGCTCGACGTACGCGACGATCACCGGGGTGGAGCCCGGAGACCTGACCTGGTACCAGATCTACTCCGGCCTGCTCTGGGGCGTGGTGTTCATGCGGACCGGCGCCCGGCAGGTGCACTTCGGCGAGATCGAGAAGCCCGCCTCGCCCGACGAGCTGATGCACCACTCGCCGCTGCTGGACCGGTTGCTGACCGAGGCCGGCGCATGATCGGCCCGCTGGACGAGTACCCGATCCACCAGGCGCCGCTGCCGATCACCCGCGTCACCAGCAGCGACCGCAACTTCTACGACCGCTGCTACTTCAACGCGATGGACACCGTGGGTGGGGAGACGATGCTGGTCACCGGCATCGGCTACTACCCCAACCTCGGCGTCAAGGACGCCTACGTGCTGCTGCGCAGCGGGCACACCCAGACGGCGGTGCACCTGTCCGACGCCATCGACCAGAACCGTCTCGACCAGCGCGTCGGCCGTTACGCGCTCGAGGTGATCGAGCCGCTGCAGAAGATCCGGCTGGTGCTCGAGGAGACCGAGGGGATCGCGATGGACCTCACCTGGGACGGCTCGTACGACGTCGTCCAGGAGATGCCGCACCTGATGCTGGGCTCCGACGTACGACCGACCCTGGACGCGCAGCGGTTCGCCCAGCTCGGCTCGTGGACCGGCACCCTGCTCGTCGACGGCATCGAGACCGTGGTCTCGCCGGACGCCTGGATGGGCAGCCGCGACCGCTCCTGGGGGATCCGCCCGGTCGGCGAGGCCGAACCTGCCGGGCGGCCGCAGGACCCGCCGATGGAGGGCTTCTGGTGGCTCTACGTCCCGATGCGGTTCGAGACGTTCTCGATCGTGATCATCATCCAGGAGCAGGCGAACGGCTTCCGGAGCCTCAACGACGTCACCCGGGTCTGGAAGGACGGTCGGGTCGAGCAGCTCGGCTGGCCGAGGATCGACATCGACTACGCCCCCGGGACCCGTACGCCGATCCACGCGACCCTGACCTGCACCGCCGTCGACGGCAGCCCGGTCGTGGTCGAGGTCGAGCCGCGCACGCACGTCGTGCTGCACCTCGGCGGCGGGTACGGCGGTGACCCGCAGTGGATCCACGGTCAGTGGAAGGGCGAGAACTTCACCGAGCGCGTCTCCTACGACCTGAACGACCCGGCACTCGCCGGGATGATCCCGTTCGGCGTGATCGACCACTGCGCCCGGGCCACCTGCGACGGCGAGGTCGGGCACGGTCTCTTCGAGCACGGCACCTTCGGCCGGCACGACCCGAGCGGCTTCATCGACTGGAGCAACGACCGGCGGTAGTCCTCAGACCAGCGCGTTGCCGTCGTACCGGGCGAGCTCCCGGGCGACGGTGCGCTGGTCTGCCAACCAGGCCTCCTCGGGCGTCTGCGGCAGCATGTCGTCGAACTCGATGGCGAACGAACCAAGGATGCCGCTGAAGCGTTCGGGCCTGGCCACCAGCCAGAGGTGCAGGTGCGCGGCACCGTCGCCGATGCGCATCACGTGCATCCGGCCGATGCCGTCCAGCGACTCCGCAATCCTGGTGATCCACAGCGACAGGCGACCAAGCTCTCCGGCCTGGTCGTCGGTCCGTGAAGTCGAGGTGCTCTTTCGTCTCCAGCATCAGGATCAACGGGAGCCCGCCGCGTGTCATCGGGCGCAGCGTCCAGGACTCGTTCTCCCAGATCAGCGAGCTGCCGTCGCTGGCACAGGACTTACAGGGCTTGCCGCCGGGGTCGCCTTCGCGGGGGGCCTCGACGTCCCGCGGCGGAGCAAGCACCTTCGGGACCATCACTCCGTCGACGACCTCCCAGGGGAAGACGTCCCAGCTCTGCGCCGGCGTCATCGGCAGCCGAGGGCTGGCGCCGTACAGCGCGACGGTGCGGGCGTACAGGTCCTCGGGCGATTCGGCCATGGGACAACGCTGCCAGACGAATCAGGGATCCACCGGTCGACTACCCGCGATCAGGGCGTCCAGCTTCGCCTCGAGCCTGGCGACGTCCGCGCGGGTGGCCGACTGCAGGTCTCCCCGCAGCGTCGCCACGATCGCGCCGCCCGGCTCGATGGTGGCGACCTCCACGTCGGCGACGCTGTTCGCGTTCTGCCGGCGCAGGGCGACCTCGGCGTCGGCTGGTCGGAGGCCTTCGCGCCGCAGCGCTTCGGCGTCCCAGTGGCCGTCGCGGGCGAGCACGGTCGGGGTACCCTCGAGGAGCATCGCGATCCGGTCGTTGCGCCGCGCGAAGCGGACCACCCCGGCGTTGGCCCCGACGAGCACGCAGGCACCGATCACCCCGCCGAGCAGCGACTGGTCCGGACCGATGATCGCGTTCTGGACGACGTTGCTGAGCAGCAGCATCACCACCAGGTCGAACGCGTTCAGCTGGGCCAGGTCGCGCTTGCCGGCCAGCCGGAGCAGGACGGCCAGCACCAGGTAGACGGCGATGGTTCGGATCACCTTGTCGAGCACGGAGATGTCCAGGTGCGTCAGGTCGTTCCACATGTGCTGAATCTTGCACCCCGCAGCCCCCCGGGAGCGGCGCCTGAGAGCATGTCGACTGTGGTGGACGACGCCGGGGCACCGGGTGCGCCGCGACTCAGCCAGGCGTACGGCGTCTGGGTGGTCGCCCTGCTGGTCTACCTGCTGGCCGTCTTCCACCGGTCCTCGCTCGCGGTAGCCGGGCTCGCGGCCTCGCACCGGTTCGGCATCTCGGCCGCCCAGCTCGCGACCTTCACCATGCTGCAGCTCCTCGTGTACGCCGGGATGCAGATCCCCGTCGGGCTGCTCGTCGACCGGTTCGGGGCGCGGGCGGTGCTGACCACCGGACTCACCGTGCTCACGCTGGCGCAGGCCGGTTTCGCGTTCGCCGACAGCTACGGGGTTGCCCTGGTCGCGCGGGTGTTCGTCGGGATGGGCGACGCGATGACCTTCATCTGCGTGCTGCGCCTGGTCAACACCTGGTTCGCGCCGCGCCGGGTCCCGGTGATGATCCAGTTCACCGGGGTGATCGGTCAGCTCGGCGCGATCATCGCGGCGATCCCGATGACCTGGGCGCTGGGACACCTGGGCTGGACGAAGTCGTACCTGGTCGCCTCGTCGCTGGGGGTGGTCCTGCTGCTGGCCCTGCTCGTCGTCGTACGCGACACCCCGAGCGAGGTGCACCTGCGCGGGCCGTCCCTGAGCCTCGGCGCGATCCGCCGGAGCCTGGCCGCCTCCTGGGAGCACCCCGGTACCCGGCTCGGCTTCTGGATGCACTTCTCCACCCAGTTCAGCGCGACCGTGCTCGGCCTGCTCTGGGGCTACCCGTTCTTCGTCAAGGGCGAGGGCTGCAGCGACCGGACCGCGGGCGTCCTGCTGACCGTGATGGTGGTGTCGGTGATGATGGCCGGGCCGCTGCTGGGCTGGCGGATCACCGTGCGCCCGTGGCACCGGTCGACGCTGGTGCTCGGCATCGTCTCCGCGGTGGCGGGGATCTGGACGGTCGTCCTGCTCTGGCCCGGCAACGCGCCGGTGTGGTTGCTGGTCGTGCTGGTCGTCGTCGTCGGGGTGGGTGGCCCGGCATCGATGATCGGGTTCGACCTCGGCCGTACGTCGAACCCGCCGGCGCGGCTGGCGAGCGCCACCGGGATCATCAACCAGGGCGGTTTCTACGCCAGCCTGGTGCTGGTGATCGCGATCGGGCTGATCCTCGACTGGCGGACCCCGGGCGGGTCCTCGGACTACACCCACGACGCGTTCCGGTGGGCGATGAGCTTCCAGTACGTCCTGTGGGCCCTGGGCCTGGTGCAGATCTGGCGGTACCGCCGCAAGGCACGCGCCCGGCTGCGTACCGACGACCCGGCGCTGTGGTCGGCACAGTCCGGCTCGCACTAGGGTTCCTCTGTGAGCGGCGACCTGAACATTCCTGCCGCACCGCCCGTCGACGGCGCGGTGCACCTGCACTCCGGCAAGGTCCGCGACCTGTACCGGATGACCGAGGGCCCGTACGTCGGCAGGCTGCTGATGGTGGCCAGCGACCGGATCTCGGCGTACGACTTCGTGCTGGACAGCACCATCCCGGACAAGGGCACGATCCTGACCCGGATGTCGCTGTGGTGGTTCGACCAGCTCGCATCGCTGATCCCGAACCACGTCGTCTCGACCGAGGTCCCGGAGAACGTCCGCGGCCGCGCGGTGTTCTGCGAGGAGCTCGCGATGTTCCCGGTCGAGTGCGTCGCCCGCGGCTACCTGACCGGCTCCGGCCTGCTGGACTACCGGGCCACCGGCGAGGTCTGCGGGATCCCGCTGCCGGCCGGGCTCGAGGACGGCAGCCGGCTCGCCGCACCGCTGTTCACGCCGGCCAGCAAGGCCGAGGTCGGGGACCACGACGAGAACGTCTCGTTCGCCGCGGTCGAGGCCGAGGTCGGTAGCGAGGTCGCCACCGAGCTGCGCGGCCTGACCCTGGCGATCTACGGCCGCGCCGAGGAGATCGCCCGTGAGCGCGGGATCATCCTGGCCGACACCAAGTTCGAGTTCGGCTCGCGGCCCACGGGAGAGACGATCCTGGCCGACGAGGTGCTCACCCCGGACTCGAGCCGGTTCTGGCCGGCCGACCTGTGGCAGCCGGGTCGTGCGCAGCCGTCGTACGACAAGCAGATCGTTCGCGACTGGCTGACCTCTGCCGAGAGCGGCTGGGACCGCGCCTCCGGCGAACGGCCGCCGGCACTGCCCGAGGCGGTCATCGCGCACACCCGCAGCCGGTACGTCGAGGCGTACGAGCTGCTCACCGGCGAGAGCTTCTGAGGGTTGTCCACAGGACCGGTCGCGGGCGTTGGTGCCCGGACCGCCCGGGTCCGTACATTCAGTGCCATGCACGACGCGCAGACCTGGACCGCAATCATCGGCATGCTGACCGGGATGCTTGCGTTTCTCGGGCTGCTGCTGGGCTTGTTCGAGCGGGGGATCGGCCATCGGTTCGCGGCGATCGACTACCGCTTCGGGGTTGTGGATTCCCGGTTCGATGTGATGGAGGGCCGGTTCGATGTGATGGAGGGCCGCTTCGACGCGATGGAGGGCCGGTTCGATCGTCTGGAGTCGAAGATGGACGCTGGGTTCGAGCGTCTGGGGCGGCGGATCGATGACGTCGACCGCGACGTTGCCGCGCTCATTCGAGGGCGTCCCGAGTTGTGACGACGGCGGTCCGGTTCGACGTTCCCGCGGAGGTCGCGTTCGACTACCTGGTCGACCCGCGCAACCGACCGCAGTGGCAGTCGTCGTTGCGGCGCATCGAAGGACTGACGACCGAAGTACCAGCAGTCGGGCAGGCGTGGATCGACGTCACTGCTCCGGGTCCGCGACCGGCCATGGAGACCACCACCTTCGAACGACCCACGACGTGGACCGAACGCGGGACGTGGCGGGGGATCAGCGCCGAGCTCACCCTGACCTTCGTCGATCGCCCGGGCGGCTGCGCGGTCCTCGCCACCGCCTCGGTCCGCGGACGCGGTGCCCTGCGCCCCCTCGGCCCGGCGATCACCAGGGCTGCCGGGCTCGCCGTACCGGGGGATCTGAAGAGGGCTGCACGAATCCTGTCGGAGCGCGCATCCGAACAGTAGGTTTGTGCGCATGCTGAATCTGTCGGTCCTGCTCGAGGACTCCGCACGTACCTATCCCGACCGCGACGCCCTCGTGCTCGGTGACGTCCGGCTCACCTACGCCCAGGTTGAGGCCGCTGCGAACCAGGTCGCGAACCTGCTCGTCGAGCGCGGCATCGGGCACGGCGACAAGGTCGCGCTGAGCTGCCCGAACCTGCCGTACTTCCCGATCGTCTACTACGGCGTGCTGAAGGCCGGCGCTGTCGTCGTCCCGCTGAACGTACTCCTCAAGGGCCGCGAGGTCGCCTACCACCTCGGTGAGGCCGACGTGAAGGCGTACTTCTGCTTCGAGGGAACGCCGGACCTCCCGATCGGCACCGAGGGGTACGCCGGGTTCTGCGATGCCCGCGACGCCGGCAAGAAGGCCGAGCAGTTCTTCGTGATCACGGCCGACCCGGCAGCGCCGTCGCCGATCGAGGGCGTCGAGACCCTGGGTCAGGCGCTCGCAGGGAAGTCGCCGGTGTTCGACACCGTGGTGACCGAGGCCAGCGACACCGCGATCATCCTGTTCACCTCGGGCACGACCGGGCAGGCCAAGGGCGCCGAGCTCAGCCACTCGAACACGATGATGAACGTGCTGACGATGAACCGGCTCTTCCAGAACCAGCCGGCCAGCGACATCCACGTGCTGACGCTGCCGCTGTTCCACACCTTCGGTGCGACCGTGCAGATGCATGCCGGGTTCGCGGCGGCGGCGACCCTGCTGCTGGTTCCCCGTTTCGACGCCGAGCAGGTGATCGGTCTGATGCTGAAGGAGGACGTCACCTTCTTCGCCGGCGTACCGACGATGTGGTGGGGCCTGCTGGCTGCGCTGGACGCCGACAGCAGCATCGACGTGCAGCGGATCGCCCGCAACCTGCGGATCGGAGCGTCCGGGGGAGCCAGCCTGCCGGTCGAGATCATGACCCAGGTCAAGAACAAGCTCGGCGTCCAGATCCTCGAGGGCTACGGCCTGTCCGAGACCTCGCCGGTGGCGACCTTCAGCGACCCGGACTCCGAACCGCGACCCGGATCCATCGGCATCCCGATCTGGGGCGTCGCGATGAAGCTCATCGACGACGACTGGAACGAGGTCACCGGCGCCGACGCGATCGGCGAGATCGCGATCAAGGGCCACAACGTGATGAAGGGCTACTACGGTCGCCCCGAGGCCACCGCTGACGCGATCAGGAACGGCTGGTTCCGCTCCGGCGACCTGGCGCGACGCGACGCCGACGGCTTCTACTACATCGTCGACCGGTCCAAGGACATGATCATCCGCGGCGGGTACAACGTGTACCCGCGCGAGATCGAGGAGGTCCTGATGACCCACCCCGACGTCTCCCTCGCGGCCGTCGTCGGTGTCCCGCACGACTCGCACGGCGAGGAGGTGAAGGCGTTCGTGATCCTGAACGCCGGCGCCGGCATCACCGAGGTTGAGCTCGTCGCCTGGGGCAAGGAGCAGATGGCCTCCTACAAGTACCCGCGGATGGTCACGTTCGTCGACTCGCTGCCGATGACCGCGACCGGCAAGATCCTCAAACGAGAACTGGTCGGCTGACGGTTAGGCTCGCTCCGTGTCCTGGGACTCCGAGCACGTCCCGCTGCACCGGGGACGGCACAGGTCGCCCCGTCCTGACCAAGTGGGGCGGGCGCTGCGGCGTGCGCTGGTCGCCACGGTGCTGCCGGCGCTCGCGCTCGGTCTGCTCGGCTGGGTCTTCGTCAAGGCCGATCCCGACCGGGTCCTCAGGGTGGCCCTGGACCCCGGGCAGTTCCGTGCGCTCGAGATCGTCGTGGTGATCGTCTGCGTGCTCTGGATCGCGCTGATCTGCGGGACCTACGTGCGCCACCGCGCCGTCCACGTCAGCACGCCGTTCCGTCTCGCCGGGGTGGCTGGCGTGCTGGTCATGTGCGCTGCGGTGGTTGCCCCGGTGATCGTGGTCGCGCCGGACGCCAACGCCCACATCAGCGCGCTCGTCACGGTGTTCAACAACGAGAGGAGCGCGACCACCCCGAAGGTGACGGTCGCGAACCCCTGGGGCAAGCGCCGTCGCGTCAACGTCCTGCTCCTCGGCGGCGACGGTGCGGTCCACCGCGACGGCATCCGCACGGACTCGGTGATCCTGGCCAGCATCGACACCAGGACCGGCCAGGCCACCCTGTTCAGCCTCCCGCGCAACCTGGAGAAGGTTCCGTTCAAGCCCGGGTCACCGCTCGCGGCGGCGTACCCGAACGGGTTCACCGAGCCGGGCCACGAGACCGAGTACCTGCTCAACGCCATCTACAAGTACGTCCCCGAGCAGCACCCGGGGATCCTCGGCCGCACCGACAACCTCGGCGCCGATGCCGTCAAGCTCGGCGTCTCGGGGGCGCTCGGTATCCCGGTCGACTACTACGTGCTGGTGAACCTCGCCGGGTTCTCCAAGATCGTGGACGCGATGGGCGGGATCACCGTCAACGTCAACCAACCGGTCCCGATCGGTGGCAACACCACCCTGAACATCCAGCCGGACTCCTACATCCAGCCGGGCCCGAACGAGCACCTCGACGGCTTCAAGGCGCTCTGGTACACCCGCGGCCGGTTCGGGTCGACGGACTACAGCCGGATGGAGCGGCAGCGGTGCGCGCTCAACGCGATCGTCGCCACGGCGAACCCGCTCTCGCTCTTCCGGCACTACGCATCGCTGGCCCGGACCGCGAAGAAGATCATCCGCACCGACATCCCGCGCAAGCTGCTACCGGCGTTCGTCGACCTGGCCCTGAAGGTCAAGGGCAAGCCGATCAGGTCGGTCGGGTTCGAACGCAGCGGCGTCTTCGATCCGAACAACCCCGACTTCACCTTCGTGCACGCAGCGGTGCAGGCAGCGCTGCACCCGAAGAAGAAGGCGCGTACGGGTGCCAAGAAGCCGCCGAGCACCGCCAGCAACACCAAGGACGACTGCGCGTACCACCCGGTGAGCGGCACTGCTGAGTAGGCTCCCCCCATGGTCTCCACCTACGAGCTCTCGTCGTCCACCGTCGTCCCGGCCTCGATCGAGGTCGCCTTCGACGGCGTCATGAACGCGCCCCTCGAGGAGCTGTTCCCGCACAACGCGGGGATCATCCCGTCGGTCAAGGAGTGCACCGGTCAGGACGGCCCGTGGGCCACGGTCGGCCAGACCCGCAAGGTGGTCACCAGCGACGGCAACAGCAACACCGAGACGCTGATGACCTACGACCGGGCCGGGGGGCTGTACCAGTACCAGCTCAGCGACCTGACCGGGCCGCTGAAGGCCCTGGTGCGCAGCGTCGACGGACAGTTCAAGTACGTCGCCGAGGGCTCCGGCACCCGGGTCACCTGGAGCTGGTCGATGCACCCGACCAACGTCGTCACCCGTGCGCTGCTGCCCGTGATGGGCTTCTTCTGGCGCCAGTACGCCGCCAAGATGTGGCCGCTGTACGCCGCTCGCCTGGCAGCCTGACCCGAACCTCTAGGATGGGGCTCACCACCCATCTCTGAGCACTCAGGAGCGCCCCGTGGCCCGTGTCGTCGTCGACGTCATGCCCAAGCCCGAGATCCTCGACCCGCAGGGCAAGGCCGTTCTCGGTGCCCTGCCGCGACTGGGTTTCGACGGTGTCAGCGAGGTCCGGCAGGGCAAGCGCTTCGAGCTCGAGATCGACGGTGAGCTGACGCCAGCGCGCCTGGCCGAGGTCAACCAGATGGCCGAGACGCTGCTGTCCAACCCGGTGATCGAGGACTACGCGGTGCGGGTCCTGGCATGAAGGTCGGGGTCGTCACCTTCCCCGGTTCCCTCGACGATGCCGACGCCCGTCGCGCGGTCCGGCTCGCCGGTCACGAAGCAGTAGCGCTCTGGCACGGCGACCACGACCTCCAGGGCGCGGACGCGGTCCTGCTCCCCGGCGGCTTCTCGTACGGCGACTACCTGCGCTGCGGTGCGATCGCCCGGTTCGCACCGGTGATGACCGAGGTCGTCGACGCTGCGAAGGGCGGGATGCCGGTGCTCGGCATCTGCAACGGCTTCCAGATCCTCTGCGAGTCGCACCTGCTCCCCGGTGCGCTGATCCGCAACGACCACCGCAAGTTCGGCTGCCTCGACCAGACCCTGACGATCGAGAACAACACCAGCGCCTGGACCTCGGCGTACGAGGTGGGTCAGCAGGTGACGATCGTGCTGAAGAACGGCGAGGGCTCGTTCGTCGCCGACGAGAAGACCCTCGACATGCTCGAGGCCGAGGGCCGCGTGGTCGCCCGGTACGTCGGCAACCCGAACGGCTCGCAGCGCGCGATCGCCGGCATCACCAACGAGGCCGGCAACGTGGTCGGCCTGATGCCGCACCCGGAGCACGCCGTCGAGGCACTCTGCGGCCCCGGCACCGACGGCCTCGGGTTCTTCAGCTCGCTGGGTGCAGTTCTCGCCTGACCTTCACCAGGTCCCCTTGCTCAGCGCTCCCCACGTCATCTCGGCGATGATGCCCGCGGTCGGGGAGATCTTGTTCGCCTTCTGGTAGGCGCTCGCCGCCTGCTGCGTGCTGGCGTCGTAGGTCCCGGTGATCTTCACCGCGGCCGAGCCGGCGGCGTTCAGAGCACGCTGGGCGCGGATCACGTCGGGGCCGACCACGCCGGGCTTGAGGGTGGTGCCGCTGTTCCCGGCGCTCAGGATCGCGACCCAGTCGGCGCGGGTGAACGCGTGCCGGACCTTGTGGTGCACCTTCTTCTGCCAGGCCTGGATGCCGGAAGTGGTCTTGCTGTTCCAGGTCCCGGTGACGGCTCCGGTGTACAGGCCGCGCTGCTTGAGCAGGCACTGCAGCGGAATCGTCGCGGTGGTGCCGCGGGTGGCGCTGATGTAGCGGTACGCGCTGCGGTTGATCGAGGCGGTCGTGCACTTCGCGTCCTTCAGGGACGCGGGCACGGTCTGCTCGGGGGTGGTCGGCGGAGGCGGCGTCGCCGGGCCGCCGCTGAGCTGGAGCCAGTCGCGGTCGACGTTGATCGTCGTACGGCCCCAGGTCTCGTCGTGCCCGCCCATGTACTGGTGGATCCGGCGTCCGACCCAGCCGTCGGGGCGGATGTAGGAGGACTGGTCGTCGGCCTTCTTGTCCCAGTCGGCGATCCAGATCTGGTACGGGAGAGCGATCGTGTTGCCGGCAGTCACCCGGGCGTCGTCGAGGATCTTGATGCCCGAGGAAGCGCTCGAGTACACCCCGGAGGTGTAGCCGAGCGCGGTGATCTTGTTGGTCCAGGCCGAGAGGAACTTCAGCGCCGACATCCGGCAGGCGGTCTTGGAGGTGCTGAACGCCTCGAGGTCGTAGTAGATGGTGCTCCTCGCCACGATCCCGAGGGCCTTCGCCGCATCGGTCGCGGTCACGGCCTCGTTGCGGCCCTGGGCCCGCGCGGCCGCGTAGTCGTCGGTGGAGCTCGCCTTGATCAGGTCGTTCTTGTACCGGGCGCGGCTCGAGCACGACGCCTGCGCGCCGAGGTGGATCGGGAGCAACCGCCAGCCGGTGCTCAGCTGGGTGTGCACCCAGGACGGCGTCAGGTTGGGTTGGTCCTGGCAGTAGCGCAGGGCGCCGGAGATGTAGATCCCGACGGCGCGGTACGGCGAGTTCTTCAGCCAGGTGGTCATCGCTGCCTGGCTCGGGGCGTTGCACTGGTCGAAGCCGTACCCGGTGGCGTTCCCCGGAGTGATCGGGTTCGCGGACAGCGGGGTGGACGCGAGCGCGTTGGAGGCGGTCAGCCCGACCGATGCCGCCAGGGCAGCGAGAACCACGGTCGCAAGGGTGCGACGGAAGCGTGGCGACGAGGACATTCTGGGTACTCCTGAAGCGCTGCTGGCACGGGGACCTGGTCACCATAACCACACGCGTCACACCAGTAACAGGGGTACGAATTAACTACAAACCTGTAATTCACAAACGACCCGTGCGCCCCCTCCGCCGCAGGCGGCGACGCCCGCAGGCGATAGATTGAGCCCGACATCCCTCGACCCCGGAGCACAAGTTTCGTGTCTGATGCCAGTCCCGCCACTGACCTGAGAATTGACACCGTTGCCGTCGCCGCGCAGGACCCGGACCGGGAGCAGCCCTGGGCCGACCTCGGCCTGAAGCCCGACGAGTACGCCGAGATCCGCGAGATCCTCGGACGCCGGCCGACCAGCTCGGAGCTGGCGATGTACTCGGTGATGTGGAGCGAGCACTGCTCGTACAAGTCCACCAAGGTCCACCTCAAGCAGTTCTCCGACATCCCCCAGGTGACGCCGATCGGCCGGATGCTGGCCGGGATCGGTGAGAACGCCGGGGTCCTGGACGTGGGCCAGGGATACGCGGTCACGTTCAAGGTCGAGTCGCACAACCACCCGTCGTTCGTCGAGCCCTACCAGGGCGCAGCCACCGGGGTCGGTGGCATCGTCCGCGACATCCTTGCGATGGGTGCCCGACCGGTCGCGGTGATGGATTCATTGCGCTTCGGCCCGCTCGACGGCAGTGACGCTTCTCGGGACACCCAGCGGGTGCTGCCCGGGATCGTGGCCGGCGTCGGTGGCTACGGCAACTGCCTCGGCCTGCCGAACATCGGCGGCGAGGTGGTCTTCGACGAGACCTACCTCGGAAACCCGCTCGTCAACGCGCTCTGCATCGGTGTGCTGCGGCACGAGGACCTGCACCTCGCCAAGGCCTCCGGGGTCGGCAACCAGGTGATCCTGTACGGCGCCCGGACCGGTGGCGACGGCATCGGCGGGGTCTCGGTCCTCGCGAGCGAGACCTTCGACGCCGATGGTCCTGCCAAGCGGCCCAGCGTCCAGGTCGGCGACCCGTTCATGGAGAAGCTGCTGATCGAGTGCACCCTGGAGATCTTCGCGGCCGGGCTGGTCGCGGGCATCCAGGACCTCGGCGGCGCGGGCCTGTCCTGCGCGACCTCCGAGCTGGCCAGCGCCGGCGACGGCGGGATGCACGTCGAGCTGGACCGGGTGCCGTTGCGGGACTCGACACTGGCCCCCGAAGAGATCCTGATGAGCGAGTCGCAGGAACGGATGATGGCGGTCGTCGAGCCGGCCGACGTCGCTGCGTTCATGGCGATCTGCGCGAAGTGGGACGTCGAGGCGGTCGTGGTCGGCGAGGTCACCGACGGTGACCGGCTGATCATCGGCTGGCACGGTGAGACCGTGGTCGACGTACCGCCGCGCTCGGTCGCGCACGACGGGCCGACCTACGAACGTCCCTACGCCCGGCCTTCCTGGCAGGACGCGCTCCAGCTGGATGCGGCCGAGGCCCTGCCGCGCCCGTCGACGGGCGCGGAGCTGCGAGCGACGCTGCTGCGGCTGGTGGCCAGCCCGAACCTCTGCGACAAGTCCTGGATCACCGACCAGTACGACCGCTACGTGCAGGGCAACACCGTGCTGGCGCAGCCCTCGGACTCCGGGATGATCCGGATCGACGACGAGACCAACCTCGTGGTCGCGGTCTCCACCGACTGCAACGGCCGCTTCGCCAAGCTGGACCCGTACGCCGGCGCGCAGCTCGCGCTGGCGGAGTCCTACCGCAACGTCGCCACCGGCGGTGCCCGACCGCTCGCGATCAGCGACTGCCTGAACTTCGGCTCGCCGGAGGACCCGGACGTGATGTGGCAGTTCGCCGAGGCCTGCCGCGGTCTCAAGGACGCCTGCCTGGAGCTGGGCATCCCGGTGACCGGTGGCAACGTCAGCCTGTACAACCAGACCGGCGAGACCGCGATCCTGCCGACACCCGTGGTCGCCGTCCTCGGTGTGATCGAGGACGTCACCCAGCGCACCCCGACCGGGTTCCAGCACGCCGGCGACCTGGTGTTCCTGCTCGGCGAGACCCGCGAGGAGCTCTCCGGGTCCGAGTGGGCCAGCGTGGTGCACGGCCACCTGGGCGGACGCCCCCCGCTCGTCGACCTGGCGGCCGAGATGTCGCTGGCGGAGATGCTCGTCGCCGGGGTCGGGCTGCTCACCTCCGCCCACGACCTCTCCGACGGAGGACTCGCCCAGACCCTGGCCGAGTCCGCCCTGCGGCACGACATCGGCGCCGCGGTCACGCTCTCCGAGGACGTGTTCGTCGATCTCTTCACCGAGTCCGCAGCGCGGGTCGTCGTCACGGTGAGCGCCGCTGACGGCGAGGCCCTGCAGTCGCTGGCCGCGGAGCACGGCGTACCGGCGGCGGTGCTCGGGGTCACCGGCGGCGACGCCCTCGAGGTCGCCGGGTCGTTCAGCCTGCCGATCACCGAGATCCGGGCCGCCTGGTCGGCGACCCTGCCCGCCGCGATGGGGACATGACGGACGGGCTCTCGGACAAGGAGCTCACCAAGCTCTACCTGGCCCGGCTGGTCGAGAAGGCGCCGGGGCACGCGGTCGAGGTGCGGGTGCCGCCGTACGCCGCGATCCAGGCGGTCGAGGGTGGCCGGCACACCCGGGGTACCCCGCGCGCGGTCGTCGAGACCGATCCGGCGACCTGGATCGCGGTCGCCAGCGGTCAGCTCAGCTGGGACGAGGCGATCGAGTCAGGCAGGATCCGTGCCTCCGGCGAACGGACCGACCTGTCGGCGTACCTGCCGCTCGACTGACCCGGCCCGGCCGGGTCAGTGCAGGACCGCGGCGTCGCTGCTGGTCGTCAGGTAGCCGCTCAGCTGGTCCGCACGCAGGGCTGCCCAGAGGGTTGCGTCCTTGGCCGGGTCGAGCTTGATCGCCGGGGTGTCGTCGAAGGTGACGTTGGGGTGCGCCGCGACCGGGATCGTCAGGAACGTCGTGTTCGAGCTGCGCAGGTGCCGCATCGAGAGCAGCATGCCGAACATGTGCAGGTAGCCGAAGTTCTTCTCGACGCTGAGGTGGCCGGCGGTGGCCTTGAGCAGCTTGTTCAACGTGAACGGGTTGGTGACCTTGCCACCGTCGACGGCTCCGATCATCAGCGCCTTCAGCAGGCTCTGCTGTCGCTGGACCCGGTCGAGGTCCCCGTTCGGGAGGCAGGACTGGAGGCTGATGTAGTCGAGCACCTGCTCGCCGTCGAGCCGGTGCGGGCCGACCGCGGTGTTGCACGCGTCCGTCGGGACGTTGACGATGACGCCGCCGATGTCGTCGGTGATCTCGCGCAGCCCGTTGAGGTCCAGGGTGATCACCCGGTTCATCCGGATCCCGGTCATCGTCTCGATCGACTTCACGTACAGGGGCGCCCCGCCGCGCGCGTAGGCGGTCCGCAACGTCCCCGGCGCACCGCCCGGGATCGGCACGATGCTGGTGCCGGGGATCGAGATCACGTACATCGCCCGGTTGTCCTGGGTCAGGTGCAGGATCGCGACCATGTCGCTGTGCGCGAAGTCGTGGGTCCAACCCGAACCGGGAGGCTTGATCGCGTCGGGCTCGTCGGGGTTGCTGCCGACCAGCAGGATGTTCGTGCCCTGGGTCTCGAGGCCGGCCTGCCCGGCGACCGTCGGCA
Source organism: Marmoricola sp. (assembly GCA_025965315.1). Taxonomy (GTDB): domain Bacteria; phylum Actinomycetota; class Actinomycetes; order Propionibacteriales; family Nocardioidaceae; genus Marmoricola. Next base: position 10,951 of record JAOPXD010000041.1, on the reverse strand, counting down.
TCCGCTGGAGCCCGCCGAAGGTGTAGACGAACCAGATCCCGCCGAGGACCAGGAGAACCGCCAGCAGTGCCGCGAACACCTTGGCGGTCCGGCGCACCCGGCGCTTGCGGCGCACCTTCGCCTTGTGCGCCTCGCGCTTGAGACGGCGACGCTCCTTGGTCTCCTCGCTGATCTCGGGCTTGTCGACCCAGGAGAGGTCGCGGTCGTCGATCAGCGGGCGCGGTGCGGGGGGTGCCTCGTCGGGCGCTCGTGCCTCGTCGGGCGCGTCTGGCTCGTCGGGCGTCACGGTGAGGGTCCTCGCTGGTGGCTGGTGATATCCGCGAAAGGGTACGACACCGGGGTGCCTCTAGGCTGGCAACCATGAGCTACGAGATCGCCGTCGAAGACCTTCGCCGCCGGGTGCAGGACGTGCTTCCCGGGGTTCGCCGCAACCTCGAGGACCTGATCCGGATCCAGTCGGTCAGCGCCGACCCGGCGCGCGCGAGCGAGGTCGAGCGCAGCGCCGCAGCGGTCGCCGCCCTCTTCGGGGCCGAGGGCTTCGACGTCCGGATCGCCACCGCGGACGGCGGCGCTCCGGCGGTGATCGCGCACCGCGCCGGCCCCGCCGGCTCCCCGACCGTGCTGCTCTACGCGCACCACGACGTCCAGCCCGAGAACGACCACGCCGACTGGGACAGCCCGCCGTGGGAGCCGACCGAGCGCGACGGCCGGCTCTACGCCCGCGGCGCTGCCGATGACAAGGCCGGCATCTGCGCCCACCTGGCCGCGATCCGCGCGCTCGGCGACGACCTGGCCGTGGGCGTGACGATGTTCATCGAGGGCGAGGAGGAGGTGGGATCGGACTCGCTCCCGGCCCTGCTCGCCCAGGAGAAGGAGTCGCTGACCGCGGATGTGATCGTGATCGCCGACAGCGGCAACTGGGACATCGGCGTACCGGCGCTGACCACCAGCCTGCGCGGCCTGGTCCGGGTCGACATCGAGGTCCGGACGCTCACGCACGCGGTGCACTCGGGGATGTGGGGCGGGCTGGTGCCGGACTCGCTGATCACCCTGGCGCGGGTGATTGCGAGCCTGCACGACGACGAGGGCAACGTCGCGATCGCCGGCCTGCACTCCGGGCCCGCCGACGACGTCGAGTACCCGGAAGCCAGGCTGCGCGCCGAGTCCGGCGCGGTCCCGGGCATCACCTGGATCGGGTCCGGCCCGGTCGTCGAGCGGTTGTGGACCAAGCCGGCGCTGAGCATCACCGGTCTGGACGCGCCCCAGGTCTTCGGCGCCAGCAACACCCTGGTCCCGGCAGCCCGTGCCCGGATCTCGTTGCGGATCGCCCCGGGCGACACCACCGCGAACGCCATCGAGTGCCTGCGCACCCACCTGGAAGCGCACGTCCCGTGGGGCGCGGAGCTCACCTCGACGCTGGTCGACAGCGGCGAGGCGACCGCGATCGATGCCCAGGGCCCGGCGTACGACGTGGCCCGCGAGGCGTTCCGGGTGGCCTGGGACGGCGTGGCCCCGGTGGACATGGGTGTCGGTGGCTCGATCCCGTTCATCGCCGAGTTCCTGGAGGCCTTCCCGGCCGCCAGCGTCCTCGTCACCGGTGTCGAGGATCCCGACACCCGGGCCCACGGTGCCAACGAGGGACTGCATCTCGCGGAGTTCGAGCGGGTCTGTCTCGCCGAAACGCTGCTGCTGGCGAATCTGGCCACGCTCGGCCAGTAGACTCGGGGCGTGGCCAGCCATTCAGCCCGTCGCGGAGACGGGCTTCTGTCGCACGACCTCGACCCCCAAGACCGCGGACCTCAGGACGCCTGTGGCGTCTTCGGTGTCTGGGCCCCCGGCGAGGACGTCGCCAAGCTCGCCTACTACGGCATCTACGCCCTCCAGCACCGCGGCCAGGAATCGGCCGGGATCGCGGTCAGCAACGGCCGTCAGATCCTGGTCTACAAGGACATGGGACTGGTCTCGCAGGTCTTCGACGAGTCCACGCTCGAGTCGCTCAAGGGCCACATCGCCCTGGGCCACGCGCGCTACTCCACGACCGGCGCGAGCACCTGGCACAACGCCCAGCCGACGTTCCGACCGACCCCGGACGGCTCGATCGCGCTGGGCCACAACGGCAACCTGACCAACACCCGCGAGCTCAAGAAGATGGTCGACGAGCTCCCCGGGATCCCTGGCGAGCTCGAGATCCACGCGCGCAACCTGGAGACCAGCACCAACGACACCTCGCTGGTGACCGCGCTGCTCGCGCACCACCCGGACTGCTCGCTCGAGGACCGTGCCGCCGAGCTGCTGCCGCAGCTGAAGGGCGCCTACTCGTTCGTCTGGATGGACGAGGGCACCCTGTACGCCGCCCGCGACCCGCAGGGGATCCGGCCGCTCGTGCTCGGGCGCCTCGAACGCGGCTGGGTGGTCGCCTCGGAGACCGCTGCGCTGGACATCGTCGGTGCGTCGTACATCCGGGAGATCGAGCCCGGCGAGATGGTCGCCGTCGACGAGGACGGGCTGCGCACCCGGCGCTTCGCCGAAGCCGCGCCGAAGGGCTGCCTCTTCGAGTTCGTCTACCTGGCCCGTCCCGACACCCTGATCTCCAACCAGCGGGTGCACAGCGTCCGGGTCGAGATCGGCCGCAAGCTGGCGCGCTCGTTCCCGGCCGATGCCGACCTGGTCATCCCCGTCCCCGAGTCGGGCACCCCGTCGGCGATCGGGTTCGCCGAGGAGAGCGGGATCCCGTACGGCGTCGGCCTGGTGAAGAACTCCTACGTCGGCCGGACCTTCATCCAGCCGAGCCAGACGATCCGCCAGCTCGGCATCCGGCTCAAGCTGAACCCGCTGCGCGACGTGATCGAGGGCAAGCGGCTGGTCGTGGTCGACGACTCGATCGTCCGCGGCAACACCCAGCGGGCCCTGGTCCGGATGCTCCGCGAGGCAGGCGCCCGCGAGGTGCACGTCCGGATCTCGAGCCCGCCGGTGAAGTGGCCGTGCTTCTACGGCATCGACTTCGCCACCCGCGCCGAGCTGATCGCGAACGGCCTGGGCGTCGAGGAGATCCGCGCGTCGATCGACGCCGACTCGCTCGCGTACATCTCGCTGGAGGAGCTGGTCGAGGCGACGACGGTTCCCTCCGACAACCTGTGCCGAGCCTGCTTCGACGGGGTCTACCCGATAGCGCTGCCGGAGCCGGAGTTCCTCGGCAAGCACTTCCTCGAGGCCGAGGCGCTGGTCCCCGACCGTGCCCTCGACGTGGACGGGCTGGCGGCCTCGCTCGCCGGCGGTGGCGCCGGCGACGCGCTCGAACGACCCTGACCTGCACACCGGTGGTCGAGCGCAGTCGAGACCACATTCCCACCAAGGACCGAACTTGAGTACGTATGAGGCCGCAGGCGTCTCGATCGAGGCGGGCGACCAGGCCGTCGAGCTGATGAAGGTCTGGATCGAGAAGGCCCGGCGTCCCGAGATGCTCGGAGGTATCGGCGGCTTCGCCGGTCTCTTCGACGCGAGCGCCCTGAAGGCCTTCGACCGGCCGATCCTGGCGACCTCGACCGACGGCGTCGGCACCAAGGTGGCGATCGCCCAGGCGCTCGACAAGCACGACACGATCGGCTTCGACCTGGTCGGCATGGTCGTCGACGACCTCGTGGTCTGCGGTGCCGAACCGCTCTTCATGACCGACTACATCGCCACCGGCAAGGTGGTCCCGGAACGGATCGCTGCGATCGTCAAGGGCATCGCTGAGGCGTGTGCCGAGGCCGGGTGCGCGCTCTCCGGCGGCGAGACCGCGGAGCACCCGGGCCTGCTCGGCCCCGACGAGTACGACATCGCCGGCGCGGCCACCGGCGTCGTGGACGCTGCGAACCTGCTCGGCGCTTCCCTGGTCCGACCCGGGGACGTGGTGATCGCGATGGCCTCGAGCGGGCTGCACTCCAACGGCTACTCCCTGGTCCGGCACGTGCTGCTGAACACGGCCCAGCGCTCGCTGACCGAGCACGTCGACGACCTCGGACGCACGCTGGGCGAGGAGCTGCTCGAGCCGACCCGGATCTACGCGAAGGCGTGCCTCGACCTGGCCCGGCGTACGGGCACGCACGCGATGTCGCACATCACCGGCGGGGGACTGGCGGCCAACCTGGAGCGGGTACTGCCCGAGGGGGTCGCGGTCACCCTCGACCGGGCGACCTGGGAGCTGCCCGCGATCTTCCAGCTGGTCGCGCAGACCGGCAACGTCGCGCAGGCCGATCTGGAGAAGACCCTGAACTGCGGCGTCGGGATGGTGTCGCTGACCCCGGCCGAGGACGTCGACGCAGCGATCGCGGTCCTGGCCGAGCACGGCATCCGTTCGTGGGTCGCCGGCACGGTCGAGGCGGCCGGGTCAACGACCGGACCGGGCACCGTCCGGCTCGTCGGGAACCACGCCTGAATTCCTGCTCGTGCTCACCTGGCGATCCCATGTGCGGGAATGCCACCCGTACAGGTACGGTTGCTCCCACGAGATGATGATTCCGACCGGCAGCCTTGGAGCGCCGGCCAAAGTGTGCGAGGGGGTCGACCCGGATGGGACGCGGCCGAGCTAAGGCGAAGCAGACCAAGGTCGCGCGCGATCTGAAGTACCGGACTCACGAGACGGACTTCGGCGCGCTGGCCAACGAGTTGCACGGGGACGAAGCGGGGCCGCCCGCCCCGCCGCCGCCAGCACCCGAGACCGACGAGTACGACGGCTGGGCCGACTACTCACCCTCGGCGCAGGACTGAACTCTCAGTCCAATCCAAGGGTTCAATCCGGGGGTCCCGGAGTGGCTCAGCTTGTCCGTGCGAGTGGCGTGCGACAGTCGATTCATCGCGCAAAGTGAGCACACGATCCCAAGGCCCTCTGGTTACGCTCGGAGTGTCCGATTTGTACGCCGGTCTAGACCGGAATGCGGATGTCCGATTGGTCGGCTTTACACGACTTGCCGCGAGTGTCATGCTCGTTGTGTCGTCAAGCAGTTGAATCACCCAAAACGAGGGGCCCACGATGCAGCACAACTCCGAGACCGAGACCCTGTTGACACCGGCAGAGGTCGCCGCGATGTTCCGCGTGGACCCCAAGACTGTCACTCGCTGGGCCAAGGCGGGCAAGTTGAGCGCCATCCGGACGCTCGGCGGACACCGCCGGTACCGCGAGGCCGAGGTCAAGGAACTCCTGGGCGGCGTCATCCCGACCCAGCGCGGCGCAGCCGACTGAGTCAGCTCCGCTACCAGCTTCGCACCACCACTCGGGACCCGGGGCCGTCAGGCGTCGGGTCCTGGTGCGTCCGGAGCCGGGCCGCGGCTACTCGAACGAGCCGTGCCGCCCGACGCCGGACGCGAACCGCGCAGCGCCGGTGACCGACTCGGCGAGCAGCGTCGGGGTCCCGTGCGCGAGCTCGGCGCTCAGCGCCTCGCTCTCGGTCATCGACCACTGACCCCGGGCGCTGGCCCGGTCGCTGCGCAGGCACGCCTGCGGGAACGCCGCGAGCTGTGCAGCCAGCACCCGCGCGGCCGCCAGCGCCTGGCCCGGCTCGACGACGCGGTTGACCAGGCCGATCGCCAGCGCCTCGTCGGCCTGCACGGCTCGTCCGGTGAGGATCAGGTCCATCGCCCGGGACTCGCCGATCAGCCGGGGAAGGCGGAACGTGCCGCCGTCGATCAGCGGAACGCCCCAACGTCGGCAGAAGACCCCGAGCACCGCGTCGGCGGCTGCCACCCGCAGGTCGCACCAGAGCGCGAGCTCGAGGCCGCCGGCCACGGCGTGACCCTCGATCGCGGCGATCACCGGCTTGGAGAGATCCATCCGGCTCGGGCCCATCGGCCCGTCGCCGTCGGGCTCGACCCGGTTGCCGTTCTCGGTTGCGACCGCTTTCAGGTCGGCACCGGCGCAGAACGCTCCACCTGCCCCGGTCAGGATCGCGACCGAGAGGTCGTCGTCCGCGTCGAACGCCCGGAACGCGTCGGCGAGCGCGTCCGCTGTCGGCCGGTCGACCGCGTTCCGGGCTGCTGGCCGGTCGATCGTGACTTCGAGGATCGCGCCGTCGGACTCGCAGTGAACCGTCATGGGGCCATTGTGCCGAGATGCCTCGAGAACCAGCTGCGAGGACCCGGGAATCCTGACTTCCTGTGTCCGAAATGAGACTTTAGGTAGTATTGGTAGCAAGACGGACCTTGGGGAGGGTCGACATGAACGAGACCGGAACGCTCGCACCAGCAGTCATCGACGTCGCCACCTGGGACGACCTCGAAGCACGCAGCTACCACGACGAGGTCTGGTCGGCCTGGCTGCACGGCTCCGTCGCGGCGGTCAACGACACCGGTCGCGTGCTCCTGCTCGTCCCGGTCGCGATCCTGACCCCGGCCGTGATCGCGTTCGCGCTCCGGCTGTACGAGGTCGGGTCCGTCACCGTGCTCGGCTGACCCGCCGATCCACGGTCCACAGCCAGGCGCAGGCCAACGCCAGCACGCCGAGCGCCAGGATCATCGTGCCGACGACAGCGGTCTGGGAGATCGCCGCAACCAGGCCCGGCTCGGGACTGGTCAGGCCTGCGGCGATACCCGCCGCGACCGTCAGCACTACGACCACCGGTGCGCCCCGGGTCCCGAGCCAGGGCACCCTCGCGGCCCGTGGTTGCCGGGGTAGGCGGCGAAGCGCCAGGGCAGCCCAGACCGCGCAGACCGTCATCCCGAACACGCTCGACCCGTACTGCGCCCACTGCGCCCCGGTCCAGGACCCGTGCAGGTGCTGCAGCCAAGCCACGTGCCGGACTCCCCACCGGCCGTGGTGGGTGAACGCGTCCCAGACGACGTGCGTGATGGCCCCGAGAACGACCGCCGGAACCGCCAGCGCCCACTGGCGCGAGGTGTACCGCGCTCGGGGCTCGATCCGCTCCCGCACGAAGCCCGGCGCCACATCGACCAGCGGATCACGCAGCACCAGGAACCAGACCAGCAGGCCGGCAAGGGCGAGCACGGGATCCGCGCTGACGATGCCGGCGGCGCTGTGGGTGAAGTGGTAGCCGTACCGGTGCGTCAGGAACATGGGTACGTCGGGCGCCATCGTCCCGGCCACCACCGCCGCGACCGGCAAGGTCGTTCCGCGCAGGAGCAGCGCGGCCGCGGGGTGGGCCAGGGTGAACGGCATCCGGCCAGCCTAGGCAGTGGCTCCGAGACTGACCTCGAGCAGCTGCGGGTAGAGGGCAGTCACCGGAGCGGCCAGCCCTGCCTTCACCTGGCGGCTGAGCTCGTCGGCCAGGACCTCGAACTCGCCTGCTGCCAACCCGGCGTACGCCGCTGCGACCACGTCGGCAGGGTCGTTCTTCTCGGCGTCGACGCCGACGGTCATCGGGGTGTCGGTGTAGCCCAGGTGCAGCGACGTCACCAGCGTCCCGTTCGCCGCGAGGGCCAGCCGTTGGGTGTTCGTCGCGGACCACAGCGCCGCCTTGGTGGCGCTGTAGGCGTCACCGATCCCGATCCAGCTGAGCACCGAGAGCACGTTGAGCAGGGCGCCTCCGCCGTTCGCCGCGAGGACCGGGGCGAACGCGTTGGCCACGTCGAGCGGACCGAAGAAGTTCGTCTCGAAGATCGCCCGGGTCGCGGTGAGGTCGGTGTCCGACAAGCTCGCGCCCGTCGAGATGCCGGCGTTGTTGATCACCACCGTGACGTCCGATGCCGTGGTTGCTGCTGCGGCCACCGACGCCGGGTCGTTGACGTCGAGCTGGAGGGACACGATCCGCTCGTCGCCCCAGTCGCGCGGGGTCCGGGCGGTCGCGTAGACCTTGACGGCGCCCAGTGACAGCGCCTGGTGGACGAACTCGATGCCGAGGCCACCGTTGGCGCCGGTGACGAGGACGACGGAATCCTTGAGGTTGATCGAGGTCATGGTCAGATCCTTTGGTTGAGGGGTGGTGAAGTCCGTGGGGGAACCAACGGAGTGGATTGGATATTCCAACGCACTACACTGGAGCCATGGTTGATGACACCGGAGTACGCGAGTGCTCGATCGCCCGCACCCTCGACGTCGTCGGCGAGAAGTGGTCGCTGCTCGCCGTCCGCGAGCTGATGCTCGGCAGCGGACGGTTCGAGGAGATCGTCCGGCGTACGGGTGCTCCTCGGGACATCCTGACCACCCGGTTGCGCAAGCTCGAGCAGCACGGCCTGGTCGAGCGGGTGCAGTACCAGACCCGGCCCGACCGCTACGAGTACCGGCTGACCGAGGACGGCTGGAGCCTGGGCGAGATCGTCACGATGCTGCGCGACTGGGGGGACGAGCACCTGGCCGGTCCCGAGGGCCCGCCGGTGCTGTTCCGGCACAGCTGCGGGGAGATCTACCGGCCGGTGCTGACCTGCGAGGCGTGCGGGGAGCAGGCTGACGTCAAGGACCTGACGCTTGTCGAGAGCTGAAGCCTTCCGCTCAGACGGAGCGACCGATGCGCTCGATAGTCGCGATGATCGATGTCCGGTCGGCTTCGATGTCGCCGGCGAGCCAGCTGGTCACCAGGTCGGTGGTGCCCGCGACCAGGAGGCGGGTGGCCAGCAGTCGGTGCTGTTCCGACGTCGGCGGTTCGGCAGGCGGTAGTACCTGGGACGCGACGAAGTCGGTGAACGAGGCGACCGCCTGCTCCCGCCGCAACCGCAGTGCGGGGTGGCCAGGGCTCTCGACGTACAGGCGTGCTCGTCGGGAATCGCCGGACAGCACGTCGATCAGCACCGTCACCACGGCGTGGGTCCGCTCGGAGCTGTCGCGGCTCTCGAGGGTGACCACCCCCATCTGGTCGCGCAGGCTCTCGAAGAGATCGTCGGCGGTCGCCAGCAGGAGCGCGTCCAGGTCGGCGAAGCTCTCGTAGAAGTAGCGCTTGGTCAGCCTGGCCTCGGCGCACACCCGGTCCACGGTGGTCGCAGCGACGCCATCGGTCCCGATGACGTCCAGGCAGGCCTCCAGGAGCCGGGCCCGGCGTTCGGTCCGCCGGTCCTCGGCGCTGACACCGCGCCAGGGGCGCACCAGCTCCGTCATGGCGACATCTTGACACGAATGCGTTCCAACTTTAAGTTGACACGGACTCGTATCAATAACTCACCGAGGTGCCTGATGACGACGAACGCTGCTGCGACCGACCTGCTGATCAAGTTCCCCGCGGAGATCTCGGCCGGCTGGCTCGAGGCGGTGCTGGGCGAGAGCGATCTCGCGATCGTCGGCGTCAGCCGGATCGGCACCGGGCAGATGAGCCAGAGCCACCGCGTCTCCTTCACCGTCGCCGGGGCGTCGGCCTCGGTCGTGGTGAAGCTGTCCTCGGACGACGAGACCAGTCGTGCGACGGGCGTCGGCATGGGTGCCTACTACCGGGAGATCGCGTTCTACAAGAACCTCGCTCCGTTGGTCGGAGGCTCGTTGCCGGCCTGCCACCTCGCTGTGTACGACGACGCCGAGGGCTGGTTCACGCTGGTCCTCGAGGACATCGCCGACGCCACCCAGGGAGACCAGATCGCCGGCTGCACCCCGGAGCAGGCGGAGCTGGCGTTGCGCGAGCTCGCCCGCCTGCACGCCCCGGTGCTCAACGACCTCGCCCTCGGCACGCGGGAGTACCTGAACCTGGAGAACCCGATCAACCAGGGCCTGATGACGATGCTGCTGCCCGGCTTCCTGGACCGGTACGCCGACCGGATCAAGCCCGAGTACGCCGAGGTCTGCCGGGTCTTCGTCGCGTCCTCCGATGCCTGGCTGGCCGATCGCCGGCCACCGCTGGGGCTGGTGCACGGCGACTTCCGCCTCGACAACCTGCTCTTCACCGACGACGGCTGCACCGTCGTCGACTGGCAGACGATGACCTGGGGCCCGGCGATGCTGGACGCGTCGTACTTCATCGGCGGTGGTCTCAGCGTCGCGGACCGGCGCGAGCACGAGGAGCGGCTGGTCCGGATCTACCACGACGGACTGCTCGCTGCCGGCGTCCAGAACTTCAGCTGGGAGACCTGCTGGACCGAGTACCGCCGGCAGACCTTCCTGTCCCTGCTGATGACCTTCGTCCCCGCGATGGTGGTGGTGCGCACCGACCGCGGAGACGACATGTTCATGGCGGTCTTCGACCGGGTCTGCCAGCAGATCCTCGACCTCGACTCGCTGAGCCTGCTGCCCGAGCCGGGGGCCAAGCCGGTTCCGCTGGTCCCGGCGGCGGTGGACGAGGGGCCGCACGCCCCGGGTGTCGAACCGCTCTGGAACGAGAGCTGGTACTTCGACGCCGTCAGCCCGTCCGGTGATCTCGGTCTGTACGTCCGGCAGGGCCGGCTCCCCCACCAGGACGCGTGCGTCTACACGACCGCGATCGTCCGGCCGGGAAAGCCGACGGTGATGGTCGTCGACCACGCCGCACCGCTCCCGGCGGCCGACGACCCGGACTCGACCGTCTCGACCTCGACGATCTCCGCGACCCAGCACTGCGACGAGCCGTTGCACCGGTTCAGCGTCGGGCTCAGCGCGACCGGGGAGTCGTACGACGACCCGGCGGCGGTCCTGCGTGGCGAAGCGGGCGTGCCGGTCCCGGTGTCCCTGTCGCTGGTCTGGGAGACGGACGGTGCGCCGTACGCCTGGCGGGCCTCGACCCGGTACGAGATCCCGTGCCGGGTCACCGGCACCGTCGAGATCGACGGCGAGGTGATCGCGTTCGACGGGCCCGGACAGCGGGACCACTCGTGGGGATCGCGCGACTGGTGGGCCAACGACTGGATGTGGAGCGCCTTCGCCCTCGACGACGGCACCCGGACGCACGCGGTCACCGCTCCCGAGATCCCGGGCTTCGCGGTCGGCTACCAGCAGCTCGACGGCGTGGTGACCGAGCTCGAGGGCGGGACGACGACCCAGGAGCTCGGCGCCGACGGGTTGGTGACCGCTGCCCGGATCAGCACCGAGCCGGGGCAGACGGTCCTCGATGTCGAGCCGCTCGGGTTCGGG
>JAOPXD010000039.1 GCA_025965315.1 Marmoricola sp. | reverse complement strand
ATGTTGGCGCGGAACTCCGGCGGGCTGTGCGGGTCGGTCGTCAGGAACTGCTGCGAGAGCTCCTTGCGGCGCTTGGTGCGCCACACGTAGGCCCAGCTGAGGAACAGCCGCTGCTCGCCGGTGAGGTCGTCACGGACCGGCATCTCCTGGCCCTCGAGCGAGATCAGGTAGGCCCTGTGCGCGATGGTCAGCCCACCCAGGTCGCCGATGTTCTCCCCGACGGTGAGCGCACCGTTGACGTGCTCTCCGGGAAGGTCGCGCGGCTCGAAGGCGTCGTACTGCGCGATCAGCGCCTTGGACTTCACCTCGAAGGCGGCCTTGTCGTCGGCGGTCCACCAGTCGTTGAGGTTGCCCAGGCCGTCGTACTGCGCACCCTGGTCGTCGAAGCCGTGGCCGACCTCGTGGCCGATCACCGCGCCGATGCCGCCGTAGTTCTCGGCCGGGTCGGCGTCGGCGTCGAAGAAGGGCTTCTGCAAGATGCCCGCCGGGAAGCAGATCTCGTTGGTGCCGGGGTTGTAGTAGGCGTTGACGGTCTGCGGCAGCATGAACCACTCGTCACGGTCGACCGGGGACCCGATCTTGCGCAGCTCGCGGTCGGTCTCGAACGCCGTGGCCGCCAGGACGTTGTCGACCAGGCTGTCGGCGCTGATCGGCAGCGCGGAGTAGTCGCGGAACTTCTCGGGGTAGCCGATCTTCGGCCGGAACGTGTCCAGCTTCTCGAAGGCCCGCTGCTTGGTCTCCTCGCTCATCCAGTCCAGGGCGGTGATCGAGCGGCGGTAGGCCTCGAGCAGGTTGGCGACCAGCTCGTCCATCATCTCCTTCGAGCGCGGCGGGAAGTGGCGGGAGACGTACTCGCGCCCGACGGCCTCGCCGAGCGCACCCTCGACCAGGCCGACCCCGCGCTTCCAGCGAGCGCGCAGCTCGGGCGTGCCCGACAGCGTGCGGCCGTAGAAGTCGAAGTTGGCCTCGACGAACCCGCTGGAGAGGTACGACGCGGCGGTGCGGATGGCACGGACGGTCAGGAAGTCCTTCCAGTCCGTGAGGGGGGTGTCCGCGAGGACGGTCTCGAGGTGGGCGACGTACGACGGCTGCCGTACGACGGTCTCCGCGATCGTCTCCTCGCTCCCGCCGAGGGCGGCGATCCATGCGTCGAAGTCGAAGCTCGGCACCGTGGCCTTGAGATCCTCGACGGTGGTCAGGTTGTAGGTCTTGATCACGTCGCGGGTCTCGGCGCGCTCCCAGTGACCCTTGGCCAGGCGGGTCTCGAGCCCCAGGACGCGGGCGGCGGTGCCCTGCGGGTCGGGGCGTTCGGCCAGGGTGAGGATGCGCGCGAGATAGGCGACGTACTTCTCTCGGATCTCGGCGAACTTCTCCTCGCGGTAGTAGCTCTCGTCGGGCAGGCCGATGCCGCCCTGGAGCACGTTGACCACGTAGCGCTCGGAGTTGCGGTCGTCGGAGTCCACGAAGGAGCCGAACAGCCCGCCGCCGCCACGACGCTCGAAGAAACCGAGGAAGGAGCCGAGCTCGGAGACCGCGGTGAGGGCGTCGATCCTCTCCAGAAGAGGCAGGATCGGGGTGTGGCCGAGCTGCTCGACCCGCTCCTCGTCCATGAAGCTGGCGAAGAGGTCGCCGATCTTGCGGGCCTCGTCGGCACTCTCCGCGGTCTCGCCCGAGAGCGAGCCGTCGGCACAGGCCTGGATGATCTCGCGGACGTGCTCCTCGGCCGCGTCGGCGAGCATCACGAAGGGACCCCACGACGAGCGGTCGCCGGGGATCTCGGCCGTCTCCAGCCAGGTGCCGTTGACGTGTCCGAAGAGGTCGTCCTGGACGCGGATGTCGGGGTTCATGCCCTCGCGGGCGTCGTCGAGAATCGTCACCGGGCAAACCTATACGTGCCCGCCACCTCCGAGCCGTCGTAGGCTGTCGGCCCATGACACCCACCGCCCGCGGCGCCCTGCCGGTCGTCCCGCGAGTCCGGCCTTGAGCGCTCCCGTGGATGCCGGGATCTGCATCATCGGTGCAGGCTCCTCCGGCATCACCGCGGCCCAGGTCCTGCAGTCACGTGGGGTCGCGTTCGACTGCTTCGAGGCAGGCAGCGGGATCGGCGGCAACTGGCGCTTCGGCAACGACAACGAGATGTCCTCGGCCTACGAGTCGCTGCACATCAACACCTCCCGCCAGATGATGGAGTACGCCGCGTACCCGATGCCCGCGTCGCTGCCGGACTACCCCGACCACCGGCAGATCGCGCAGTACTTCGACGACTTCGTGGAGCACTTCGGGCTCCGCGAGCGGATCACCTTCCGCACCGAGGTGACCAAGGTCGAGCCGCTCGACCAGGGGTACGCCGTCACGTTCCGCTCCCGCGACGGCGGTGACGCGCAGACCCGCACCTACCGCGACGTGATCGTCGCGAACGGGCATCACTGGGACCCCCGGTGGCCCGAGCCGTCCTTCCCGGGGTCGGAGACGTTCCCCGGCACGCAGCTGCACGCGCACTACTACCGCACCGCCGAGCCGATGACCGGCAAGCGGGTGCTGGTCCTCGGCATCGGCAACTCCGCGTGCGACATCGCCGTCGAGTCGAGCCGGGTGGCCGCCTCGACGGACCTCGCCATGCGCCGCGGGGCGCACATCTTGCCGAAGTACATGTTCGGGATGCCGACCGACCACCTCACCGACTCCCCGCTGGCGCGCGGGCCGGTCGTGCTGCAGCAGCTCGCGATGGGGGTCCTGCTGCGGCTGTCCCAGGGCAAGGTCACCGACTACGGCCTGCCCAAGCCCGACCACGCCGTCCTGCACGCCCACCCGACGGTCAGCCAGGACCTCCTCAACCGCCTGGGGCATGGCGACATCACGGTGCGGCCGAACATCGACCGGTTCGAGGGGTCGAAGGTGTTCTTCACCGACGGCAGCTCCGGTGAGTACGACGTCGTCGTCTACTGCACCGGCTACCGGGTCTCCTTCCCGTTCTTCACCGAGTCGGTGGTCCGCGCCGAGGACAACCACGTCGACCTCTACCGCCGCGTGGTGCACCCGGACCACCCCGGGCTCTACTTCGTCGGCCTGATCCAGCCGCTGGGCGCGATCATGCCGCTGGCCGAGGCGCAGGCGGAGTGGGTCGCCGACCTGATCACGGGCGTCGGCGCGCTTCCCCCGGAGCCGGAGATGCGGCGCCAGATCGCGGCGTACGACGCCAGCCTGCGCAAGCGCTTCGTGTCCTCGAAGCGGCACACCATCGAGGTCGACTTCCACAGCTACCGCGCCGAGATCGCCAAGGAGCGCAAGAGCTCCCGCAGGCGGGCGCTCGGGCGCTAGCCCTGCGGCAGGTCGAAGACGAGCAGGGTGCTGGTCGCCGTCGCGACGACCGCACCGGACTCGTCGGTCACCACGCCCTCGGTGAAGCCGACCCGGGACCCTGCCTTGACCACCGTGCCCACCGCGGTCAGCAGACCGCTGCTGGCACGCACGGCCTTGAGGTAG
>JAOPXD010000009.1 GCA_025965315.1 Marmoricola sp. | reverse complement strand
CGACGTACTGGTGGAGATCCCCAAGGGCGAGCGCAACAAGTACGAGGTCGACCACGAGTCGGGCCGGATGCGCCTGGACCGGATGCTCTTCACCTCGACGCAGTACCCCGCCGACTCCGGCTACATCGAGAACACCCTCGGCCTCGACGGCGACCCCCTCGACGCGCTCGTGCTGCTCCAGGAGCCGACGTTCCCGGGCTGCCTGATCAAGTGCCGCGCGATCGGCATGTTCCGGATGACCGACGAGGCCGGCGGCGACGACAAGGTCCTGTGCGTGCCCTCCCAGGACCCGCGCCTGGAGCACCTGCGCGACATCGACCACGTCTCCAAGTTCGACCGCCTGGAGATCCAGCACTTCTTCGAGGTCTACAAGGACCTCGAGCCCGGCAAGTCCGTCGAAGGAGCCGACTGGGTCGGCCGTACCGAGGCCGAGGCCGAGGTCCGGGCGTCCTTCGAGCGGTTCAAGAACACCGGCCACTGATAGTCGCCTCTGTGGGCGTCTCACCCGGTTTCGTCACGCTCGGTCGCCCGACTCGTTCGTCGCTCGGGCGCTCGCTGCTCAACCACCATCGATCAAGTCCGCTGACGCGTCCTTGATCCCTCGGAAGTAGCCGATCGCTCCGGACATCCGGAGGGTGACGTCGGTGAACCCGGCCTGCGCCATCCAGTCGCGGACCTGGGCCCGGGTCGCACTCGGGCCGAGCAGACCGGCAAACCTGCCGACCGTGCGGATCGGCAGCGTGCGCAGGCCGGTGTCGTTGAGCAGGGCACTTCCGGTGAGCACGCCACCGGCGTGGGTCACCCGACCCATCTCGAGCACCGCGCGCTGCGGGTCCGGGAAGCAGTGCAACCCGGTGAAGCTGACCACCAGGTCGAACTCGCCGTCGGCGAACGGAAGCTCGCCCACGTCGGCCAGCCGCGGCTCTACCTGGTCGGCCAGGCCGCGCTCGCGGGCCGACTCCATCGTGCGGTCGAGCATCGACTGCGCGATGTCGGCGGCGACGTACCGGATGCCCTGACCGGGGCGCAGGCCGCGCAGGGCGACCCCGCCACCGCTGGGGACGTCGAGCACCGCCGAGCCGGCCGGCTGCCGACCGATCTCGGCCGCGGCGGCGTACAGCAGCCGGAGGTCGCTGCCGATCCCGGCCTTCCAGACCGCCCCGCCCGCCCGCGGGTGCTCCACCGACCAGTCGTAGAACGTCCCCCACAGGGGGTCCTCGCTCCAGCCGCCGAGGCCGGGCCCCCGCAGTCGTTCGAGCATCAGCGGGTTCCCTCGTGGTCGGTCGGACCGAAGGTCGACGGATCGAGCATCTCGGCGACCTGCATCTCGGGCGGTACGCCGAAGCCGTCGACGAGGTCCTCGGCGATCGGGCGGATCCTGCGGCACAGGTCGCCGACCTCCCGGCTGATCGCCTTGGCCCGCTGCGAGGAGAGCCGGCCGTGCTCCATCCACCAGCCGCGGCCGGCCTCGATCACGGTGAGCGCGTAGAGGTCGCAGAGCATGCTGAGCGCGGTCCGGTTGTCGCTCTCGGGCATCGAGGCGATCTTGGCGACGAACGCCTCGAGCACCAGCCGCTCGACGTGCGCCCGGGCAGCGCCGATGACGTGGTCCTGGCAGCGGCTGAAGACCTCGGCCGGCTCCATGTCGCTGTCCATCCCGCGCTTGAGGCGACGGGCCACCCCCGAGAGCATGTGCTCCTCGCGCCAGCGGAACATCGCCAGCTGGTACTCGCTGTCGAGCAGGCCGTCCTCGGGGTCACCGAGGTCGTCCCCGGTCGGCAGCACGTCCCGGATCCGCTCGACCAGCTTGTGCACCGCGGTCCGTTCGAGCACGGTCTCGACCGCGAACCCGGCGACGAAGCGCACCATCCCGAGCTGGTCGAGCTCGCCGAACGACGTCGAGTAGTCGGTCAGCAGGCCCTTGGCCACCAGCTGGAGCAGGATGTGGTTGTCGCCCTCGAAGGTGGTGAAGACGTCGGTGTCGGCCCGGAGCGCGTCGAGGCGGTTCGCCGAGAGGTAGCCGGCTCCACCGCAGGCCTCGCGGCACTCCTGGATCGTCTCGCTCGCGTGCCAGGTGCCCACGGCCTTGGTGCCGGCGGCGCGGGACTCCAGGGAGCGGCGGGTGCGTTCGTCGACCTCCTCGGTCGCCGAGAAGACCGCGTGCAGCTCACCGGCGAGCACCTCCTGGGCGAAGTGCATCGCGTAGGTCCGGGCGATCAGCGGGAACAGCCGGCGCTGGTGCAACCCGTAGTCGAGCAGCAGCTCCTCGGGTCCGCCCGGGTTCCCGAACTGACGCCGTCCGAGTGCGTACTTCACCGCGATCGACAACGCCACCTTGCTGGCGTTGATCGCGGCGCCCCCGACGCAGACCCGACCCTGGACCAGGGTGCCGAGCATCGTGAAGAAGCGCCGGTCCGGGTTGTCGATCTCGGAGGTGTACACCCCGGCCTCGGACACGTCGGCGTACCGGTTGAGGAGGTTCTCGCGGGGGACCCGGACCTCGTCGAACCAGATCCGGCCGTTGTCGACCCCGTTCAGCCCGATCTTGCGGCCGTCGTCCTCGATCCGTACGCCGGGCCTGGTCCGGCCGCGGCCGTCGCGGATCGGCACCACGAAGGCGTGCACCCCCTCGGAGGCCCCCCCGATCTCGAGCTGCGCGAACACCACCGCGCTGCGGGCGTGCGCGGCGGCGTTGCCGATGTAGTCCTTGCGGGACGCGTCGTCGGGGGTGGTGATCACGAACTCGCGGGTCTCGACGTCGTACCGGGCCCGGGTGCCGAGCGCCTGCACGTTCGAGCCGTGCCCGGTCTCGGTCATCGCGAAGCAACCCATCACCTCGGCCTTGACCATCCCGGCGAGGTACTTGTCGTGGTGCCGCTTGGTGCCGAGCTGCAGGATCGCGCCGCCGTACAGCCCGAACTGGACGCCGACCTTGACGAGCACCGAGAGGTCCCCGAAGCCCATCGTCTCGAAGGCGGCGATCGAGGCCCCGATGTCACCGCCGCCGCCGTACTCGACCGGGAAGCCGAGGCCGGTCTGGCCGGTGGCGGCGAGCTCGACGACGACCTGCTTGACCCGCTCGCGGAACTTGTCGCGATCCAGCTCACGGGCGTCGGTGAGGATGTCGGCGTACTCGACGAGCCGCTTGCGGGTCAGCGCACGGACCTCGGCGTAGGTGCCGTCCAGGAACGTGGTGAGAGCAGGGACGTCGACGACGGGTGCGGTGGTCTCGGCCATGCCCTCACTCTGCCACCGTCAGGGGCGGCCGAAGAAGGTCGGTGCTTCCCAGGAGTACATCCCGACGATGTCGACGTCGGCTCCGGTGTGCGGAGCCTGGATGATCATCCCGTTGCCGAGGTACATCGCGACGTGGTGGATCGTCGAGGGGCTGCCACCCCAGAAGACCAGGTCTCCGGGGCGCAGGTCCTGGACACCGATGTGCTCGATCTCGGCGTACTGGGCTGCGGAGTAGTGCGGCAACGAGACCCCGCCCTGGCGCCAGGCCATCATCGTCAGGCCGGAGCAGTCCCAGCTGCCGGGGCCCGCGGCAGCCCAGACGTAGGGCTCCCCGACCTGTGCCTCGGCGAACGCGATCGCCCGGGCAGCGGAAGCCGTGGTGGCCACACCGACCGGAGGTGCCGGGTCGTCGTTCGAGCTGCCACCCTTCGCCTGGGCGGCCTTGTCGCGGGCTGCCTTCGCAGCGGCTGCCTTGGCAGCGGCGATCGCCTTGGCGCGGGCCAGAGCCGCGGCCTTCTCGGCGGCGATCCGCTCGAGCGCGTGCTGCCGCGCAGCAGCGAGCGAGACCGAGATCTTCTGGTCGGCAGCGAGCTGGGCGATCAGCTTGGTGCGCTGGACCGCGATCGCGTGCGCTTCGTTCTGGGCACCGGCGGCGGCCGACGCGGCTGCGTTCTTGCGCTGGGCGGCCTCGGCGGTCAGCGCGACCTGGGCGGCCTGCGCCTTGGCAGCCTTGGCGTGAGCGGTGCGGGCGGCGTCGGCGAGGTGGGTGTAGGCGTCGAACTTCGCCTGCATCGAGTCGCTGGCGCTCTGCAGGGCACCCCAGCGGTCCATCACGGTCTGCGGGTCGTCGGCGCCGATCAGGGCGGTGACGCCGCTGAGCTCGTCGCCGCTCTGGTAGGTCTCGGTGACCAGTCCGGCGATCGTCGAGCGCTGGCCGTCGACCTTCGCCTGGGCAGCCGCCGCGGCAACCTGGGCCGCGGTAGTGGCGGCCTTGGCCTGGCCGAGCCGCCAGACCGCGCCGTTGTACGCCTCGGAGGCGGCGTCGGCGTTGTCGGCGGCCTTCTGCAGCCGCGCGTTCGCAGCGGCGAGCCGGGCCTGGATCGCGGCGACGCTCCCGGCCTTGTGGCTCACCTCGGCCTTGGCCGCGTCGACCTGCGACTTGGTCGGGTACGGCGTGTGGCCGGCTGCGACCGCGGAGACGGCGATGCCGGCAACGGCAGCAAGGGCGACGATCGTCGCGACTGCTCCCCGAGTGCTGGTGCGCACCGTCGTACCCCTGTCGTCAGGCCCGGATCGGGCTTGTCCGGCCGCTCGGAACGAGGGGCACGAGACCTGACGCTAAACCCCACCAGTCACATTGGGAACACCTTTCACAAAGTTTTTTGTGAAGGACCGGCGTGTCGACTTGCAAACTACAACAATGTCATTCGGACAAACGGATCAGATCTCCTCGAGCGGAACCTCGTCCGTGGAGGTGGTCGGGTGCGAGCTCCGGCCCCAGCGCTCGAACTTCTGACCGGTCCCGAGACCACCGAGGTACACCGCTACCAGGGCGATGAACAGCCCCGCGATGTCGTCGGCGATGTAGTGCCAGCCGAAGTAGGTCGTGGAGACGATGGTCACGCCGCTGTAGATCCACAGCGCGACCCGGAACGCCTTGGTCCGCAGGGTGTGCTGGCCGACGAGCGCGAGCGTGACCGTGATCGCGACGTGCAGGGACGCGAAGCCGGCGACCGACTGGACGCCGTCCGCGAACGGGTCGAACCGGATGTGCTGGCGCCCGTAGAACAGCGAGTCCTGGAGCTTGAGGACACCCGTGTTCGGCAGGCTCTTGTACAGCCACGGGAAGAAGAAGTTCGGGCCCACCGTCGGCACTGCGTAGTAGCTCGCCGTACCGAGCGCCCAGCAGATGCACTGTGCCGTGATGAACCAGTAACCGAAGCTGACGTTGCGCGACCAGACTGCCCAGATCACCACCGAGACCGGCACCATCGGCAGGAAGATCAGGTAGTCGGTCGACAGCAGGTGCGCGCTGATCCCGGTTCCCAGGACATGGTGCAGGATCGTCGCGGGGTCGTGCCCGAAGAGCAACCACTCGTCGAAACGGTGCAACGAGTAGTCGTACTTCGTCGGCGGACCGCCGTTGGGGCTGGACCGGATGAACGGCAGGAAGTTCTTCAGGTTCCGGTAGCTGACGTAGGTCACGTAGAACGAGATCAGCCCGACGACCACCAGCGTGATCCGCTCCCTGGTCCAGTGCTCGCGGATCAGCAGCTGGGCCTCGGACTTGAACCGGGCCGGGTTGCCGCGGGCACGGAACAGCGTCCGGGGCAGTACGTCGGCGATGAAGGCGCCGGTGACCAGCAGCGGCAGCCGGATCCAGGCCGGGCCCAGGAAACCGTCCGGGTCCCGCACCGGATAGCCGAGCGATCGGCTGGTCACGATGCACAGGCTGCCCATCACCACGGCGATGAAGACCAGCATCGCGTAGGCCCGCCGACGCGGGACGGCCACCCCGATCCGCCGCGCGAGCTGGGTCCCGGCGTCGCGGGAGACAGTGTCGGCAGGCTTCACGAGGTGGAAGTCTATTCGCCCCGGGTCAAACGGTGCCCGGCAGTACCGCAACCCGGTCCGTCCGTACGCCGATCCGGACCCGGTCGCCGACCTGGGCGCGCGATCCCGGCTCCGCCACGGCGCCGACCCTGCCGACCCGGTCGACCTCGAGCTCGAGACGGATCTGGTCCGGCGTGGCGCGCGCGGCGAGCACGGTCCCGAGCAGCGCCCCGGCCGGGTCGACGACCAGGGCCGAGCGACGCAGGGCGATCTGGGTCCACTGCTCCTCCGGCGCGATCACCGTCCGCAGCGCGGCCGCGGCGTCGCCGTCGAGCACGTCGGCGTACCCCAGGAACCTCGCGGCCCAGGCGTCGGCAGGTTGCCGCCAGACCTCGGCGAGCTCGCCCGCCTGGACCACCCGGCCGGCGCGCATCACGACCATCCGGTCGGCGATCGCGAACGCCTCGTCGTGGTCGTGGGTGACCAGCAGGGTCGTGGTGCCGGCACGGCGCAGGATGTCGTGGAGGTCCGCGGCGAGACGTTCCCGCAGGCCCCGGTCCAGCGCGCTCAACGGCTCGTCGAGCAGCAGCAGCCGCGGCTCGACCGCCAGCGACCGCGCCAGCGCGACCCGCTGACGTTCGCCGCCCGAGAGGGTCTGCGGCATCCGGGGACCGAAGCCGTCCAGGCCGACGAGCTCGAGGAGCTCCTCGACGCGGGACCGGACCTGCGCCTTCGGCCACCGTCGCAGCCGGAGCGCGTAGCCGACGTTGCCGGCGACGTCGGTGTGCGGGAACAGCTGGCCGTCCTGGAACATCAGCGCGAAGCCGCGGCGGTGGGTCGGCACCCGCGCCAGATCGGCACCGGCGTAGCTGATCGAGCCGGCGTCAGGCTGCTCCAGCCCGGCGATCGCCCGGAGCAGCGTCGACTTCCCGCACCCGGACGGACCGAGCACCGCGGTCACCGAGCCTGCCGGGACGTCGACGTCGACGTCGTCGGTCGCCGGGACGCCGTCGTACCGGACCGTCAGCCCACGAACCGCCAGCGCCCCGTCCCGGGCTCCGTCCTGTTCGGCCATCTCAGAACGCTCCCACGGAGCCGACCCGGAGCCGGTCGACGAGCAGCATCACCAGTCCGGTCGCGGTGGCCAGGACGACGGAGCCGGCCATCGCCATCCCGAAGTTCAGCGGACCGGGGTGACTGATCAGCTGGTAGATCACCACCGGCAGGGTCGGGCTGTCCGCGCGGGCCAGGAAGCTGGTGGCGCCGAACTCGCCGAGGGACACCGCGAACGCGAAGCCGGTCGCCGCCAGCAGTGCGCGCCACGCGTGCGGCAGGTCGACGGCGAGCAGCACCCGCACCGGGCCGGCGCCCAGCGAGGACGCTGCCTCGCGCAGCCGCGGGTCGATCGCGGCGAGCACCGGAGCCACCGTGCGCACCACCAGCGGCAGCGCGACCATCGCCTGCGCGATCGGGATCAGCAGGACCGACGTCCGCAGGTCGAGGGGGGCTCGGTTCAGGGTGATCAGGAAGCCGAAGCCCAGGGTCACCGCCGAGACCCCCAGCGGCAGCATGAACAGCCCGTCGAACAGGCCCGCCAGTCGTCGCGAGCCGCCGCCGGACCGGGGCCTCGAGACGAGGTAGGAGACGACCACCCCGAGGACGAGCGCGAGGCCGGCGGCCTGGACCGCGATCACGAGCGAGTGCAGCAGGCTGCTGGTCGCGGTCACCAGCAGCGCCCCGTCCTGCCCGGTGCTCTGCAGTGCCCGGTAGTACTGCAGGCTCCAGCCGCTGTCGGTGCGGACCGACGCCAGCAGCAGGGTGACCAGCGGTGCGGCCAGGAAGATGCCGACGACGGCGGTCCAGGCGAGCAGCAGGAGGTCACCGCGGCGCGGACGACGAGCGGCGCCGACCTGCTGGGCAAGAGCCCGGGGGTCCCGCCGCGAGCGGCTCGCGACCACCAGCAACGCCGTGATCACCACGACCTGGAGCACCGAGAGAGCCGCAGCCGCGGTCAGGTCGAGGTCCTGGGTGGTGAGCACGTAGATCTCGGTCTCGACGTTGGCGTAGCGCAGCCCGCCGAGGGTCAGGACCACTCCGAACGCGGTCGAGCAGAACAGGAACACCACGCTCGCCGAAGCGACGATCGCGGGCACCAGCGCCGGCAGCGTGACGGTCCGGAACACCCGGAACGGCGCGGCCCCCAGGGTCGCCGCAGCCTCGGAGGTACGGCGGTCGATCCCCTCCCAGAAGATACCGACGGTGCGCACCACGACGCCGAGGTTGAAGAACACCAGGGCGGCGACGATCGCTGCCGGGGTGCCGTCGAGGTGCAGCCCGCCCAACGGTCCCGAGGGCCGGATCAGCTGCTCGAAGGCGATCCCGACCACCACGGTGGGCAGCACGAACGGCAGCACCACCACCGTGCGCAGCAGGCTGCGGCCCCGGAAGCGCAACCGGTGCAGCACGTAGGCGACCGGGACGCCGGCGATCACGGTGATCGCGGTGGCGAGGCCGGCGCTCCACAGCGTGAACCAGAGCACCTGGTGCACCCGGGGCCGGGCCAGGACGTCGAGCACCGCCCGGGGCGCGAAGCTCCCGCCGGGCCAGAACCCGCGGGCGATCATCCCGCCGACCGGGTAGAGGAAGAACACGACGATCACCAGCAGCGGTACGGCCGCGAGCGCCGCCGTACCGGTCCGTGCCCGTCGGGTTCGCGGCATCATCGCGACGTGATGTCCGCCCAGTCCTGGAGCCACTCGCTGCGGTGAGCGGCGATCGCGGCCGGGGTCACGACGTACGGCTTCGGCGAGACCGGAGCCCACGAGGACCAGTCGGCCGGCAGCGGCACCGAGCTGTCCACCGGGTAGACGTACATCTCCGCGGGCATCGCAGCCTGGAACCGGCGTCCGATCATGAACCGGATGAACTCCTCCATGCCCTTCGGGTTCGCCGCGCCCTTCAGGACACCGGCGTACTCGACCTGCCGGAAGCAGGTGTCCAGCAGCGCGCTCGTGGTCGGTTTCGTCGCACCCTGGGGAACGGTGTCCGGCGGCGAGGACGAGTACGAGACCACGATCGGGCGATCACCCCTGCCGCCGCCGGCGGTGAAGTCGGACTCGTAGGCCTGGGTCCAACCGACGTCGATCTTGATGTCGTTGGCGACGAGCTTGGCCCAGTACGCCTTCCAGCCGTCGCCGTACCGGCCGATGGTCGCCAGCAGGAACGCCAGCCCGGTCGAGGAGGACTGTGCTCCCGGGGTCACCGTGAGCCCCTTGTACTGCGGCGCGGCGAGGTCGTCCAGGGTCACCGGCGGGGCCAGGTGGTGGCGGGCGAACCACGGATTGTCGACGTTGACGCAGACGTCGCCGTAGTCGATCGGGGTGAGCTCCTTGCCCGTCGTCCCCGAGAGCGCGAACCGGGCGGCGGAGGCGGCCTGGCCCGGCGCTGGGTAGTCCGCGACGATGCCGGCGTCCGAGACCCGCGTCGCGAAGGTGTTGTCGACCCCGAAGAACCCGTCGGCGAACGGGTCACCCTTGCTGAGCACGAGCTTGCTGGTGAGCTCGCCGACATCGCCGTTGCGGGTGATCCGCACGGTGATGCCGGTCTTCCTCGTGAACTCCGCCATCACCGACTTCGACATCGCCCAGCTGTCGTGGGTCGCGATCGTGATGGTGCGGCTGGACTCCTTCGGGTCGGTCGACCCGCAGCCCGACAGCGCGGTGACGCCGGTCAGCAGTGCGGTCGCGACGACGGCGACACCGGCCCACGTCCGGGGAATGCCTGTACGAGTACGCATGAGTGTCCTTCGACTTCCTTCGCCGGTACTAACCGGAGCAGGTTCAAGGGTCTGCGGCTGATCCGCACTCTCAGCGCCCCCGGAAAGTTCTCCGGGCCCGGCGCTCCCCTGTCGTGAGGTTCCAATGTACCGAACCTGGTGGCTGCTACCCCGCGGCGGGCATCGAGTAGGTGCGCAGGCCCTCGTCGTCGTCGGTACGGACGAGCTCGCCGGTGATCGCCATCAGCTCGAGGTGGGCGAGGGTCTCGAAAGCGGCCAGGACCGCGTCGAACGGACCCAGGTCGGCGCGGGTGCGGTTGTGCCGGGTCCAGGGCAGGACGCCGGCCACCTCCCACGCCGTACCGGCCCCACCGGCGACGGCGTCGCGGCACAGCAGCAACCGGTCGTCGTGGTGCGCGACCAGGTCGTCGACCCGGGCGTGCGAGCTCGGCGCCACCGGACCGTGAGCAGGAAGCAGCATCAGGTCGGGCATCGCGCGCACCTTGGCGAGCGAGTCGAGGAAGTCGCGCAGCGGGTTCTCCACCCAGGCGGGTTCGAACCCGATCGACGGGGTGATCGTCGGCAGCACGTGGTCACCGGCGAACAGCAGCCCAGCGGCCGTGTCCGCGAAGACGTAGTGGCCCTGGGTGTGACCCGGGGTGGCGATCGCGTCGAGCCTGCGCTGGCCGAGGTCGATGGTCAGGTCCTGGTCCAGCCAGACGTCGGGCATCCCGTAGTTCTCGACCGGGCGGTCCTCGCGCGGTCCCTGGGTCCGCCAGCCTTCGGCGATCTCCCGGGCACCGCACGCGATCAACCGGCTCAGGTTGGGATCGCGGTCCAGCTTCCGGTCGTGCATCAGGTCCATCGATGCCTTGTCGCCGAGCCCGAGACTGACCTCGGCCCCGACCTCAGCACCCACGACCACGGCCTGGGTGTAGTGGTCGCGGTGCATGTGGGTGACCAGGAAGCGCCGGATGTCGGTGGTCGAGTAGCCGAGCTGCTTCAACGAGGACTCGAACAGCGACCGGGACTCCGGGATCGCCCACCCGCCGTCGATCAGGACGAGCCCCTGCTCGGTCTCGAGCACGTAGACGTTGACCGCGCGGAGGCCGTCCATCGGCAGCGGCAACGGGATCCGGTGCACGCCGGGAGCGGCGAGCCACGCGCCGGGCTCGGTCCAGAGCTGGCCGGAGTCAGGGCTGATCTGGCGCGAGGTCGAGCTGGAGGCCGCGGAGTCCGTCATGCCGCCATCATCGCGTGACGAGACCCCGACCGGTGATCAGGGGCAGGTCCTTCGCGACGACCACGCCGCCGGGGGCGTCGCAGACGGCCTGCACGGCGTTCACCAGCCGCATCGCGGTGGTGATCATCCCGGAGACGTTGTGGTCGCCGTGCTCGCCGTGGTGGACGAAGTCGACCTTCATCATCGGCTCGCCCTCGATCTCGACCCGGTAGCAGCCGTCCCCCTCGGACGGCTGCGGCCAGTGCGGTGCCTGGGCAGGATTGGTCCGGGTGACGTGGTCGAGCTGGACCCGCGGTACGCCGTTGACGGTTCCGACGACTCCGAACTTGACCGCGCCCATCGAGCCCGCCGGGACCTCGCAGGAGTCGATCGTCAGGTCGACGTCGGAGGCGATCCGCTCGTGGTACTCCTCGAGGGCCGGATCCAGGTCGAGATCCAGACCAGCCGCGATCTGCCGTACGACGGGTCCCCAGGCAGCGGTCAGGACACCCGGCTGCCAGAGCATCGCGGCGAAGTCCAGCGGACGGCCGAAGCCGTAGAGGTCCTGCATCACCACCGGCTGGTAGTACGTCGAGTAGTCGCAGATCTCGCTGACGACGACCTTGTCGATGCGCTGGGACAGGCTGGTCATCACCAGCGGCAGCACGTCGTTCGCGAAGCCGGGGTCGATGCCGTTGACGTGCAGGCTGGCGCCGTTCGCGGCCCCGGCGGCGTTCATCCGGTCCACGTAGGAGTCGAGGCCGGTCCCTTCCGGGAAGGTCAGCACGACCGGACCGCTGGAGACCACGTTGATGCCGTGCTCGACGAACTCGACCAGGTCCTCGAGGGCGTCGAAGATCCGGTCGTCGGTCATCGCCGAGTGCACGATCGCGTCGGGCTCCAACGCGTACAGGGCTTCCTTGTCGTTGGTCGCCAGTACGCCGAGGTCGCGGTCGAGACCCGCGAGCCGGCCGGCGTCCTGGCCGACCTTGTCGGGGTTGGACACCCACAACCCGACGAGCTCGAGGTCCGGGCGCGCGTCGATACCGGCGATCGCGTGCCGGCCGATGGTGCCGGTCGACCAGGCCACGACCCGCTTGACGGGAGCGCTCATCAGCGCGGGCCCAGGTCGGGCAGCTTGAAGTCCAGGTTCGGGATGTCGAGACCACCGTCGGCCTCGATCACCTTGCCGGTCAGGAACGCACCGGCCCGGCTGGCCAGGTAGACCACGGCTGCCGCGATGTCCTCGACCTCGCCGACCCGTTGCATCGTGGTCTTCTCGGCGAGCTCGGCCATCACCGCCTCGTCGCTGGCCACGTAGTCCAGGGCGCTGGTCAGGATCGACCCGGTACCGATCGCGTTGACGCGGATCAGCGGAGCCAGGTCCTTCGAGACGAGCCGGGTCCAGTGGGTCAGCGCCGCCTTCGCGGTGCCGTACGCGACGTACCCGCGACCGGAGACCCGTCCGATCACCGAGGAGATGTTCACGATCGAGCCGCCGGGGTTCTCACCGGTCAGCATCAACGGCACCGCGGCCCGGGTCAGGGCGTGGGCGGTGGCGACGTTGAACTTGAACGCGTCGATGAGGAAGGCCTCGTCAGTGTCCAGGAACGGGAGCGGCATGGTCCCGCCGACGTTGTTCACGATGATGTCGAGCCGTCCGAACTCGTCGTACGCCGTCTGGGCGAGCGCCGCGGTCTGGTCGAGGTCGCTGAGGTCGGCCTTGACCACGAGCACGCGTCGTCCGACGGCCTCGACCTGGGCGGCGACCTCGGCGAGCTGCTTGGAGTGCCGTGCCGCGATGACGACGTCGGCGCCGGCCTCGGCGAGCGCGAGGGCCGCGCCGGCCCCGATCCCGCGTCCGGCACCGGTGATCACCGCTACCTGGCCGTCGACCTTGAAGCGATCGAGAATGGTCATTGGTCGCTCGCTGCGCTCACTCATGGCGCGACTGTAACGTGTTCTAGTTTCGCCGGGAAGAGCCGGGACGAGTCAGGCGGTGTGGCCCTTGTTGCGGCCCTTGCGCGAGCCCCAGACGGCGCCGCCACCGGCGAGCACGAGCACCAGGCCGCCGATCAGCAGGATCAGCCGCGGACCACCGGTGTTCGGCAGGGTGCCGCTACCGGGAGGCGTCACGACCCCGGTCGGAAGGATCGTCAGGTTGAGCGTGTGCTGGCAGGTGCCGGCGGTCGAGGTCGCCCTGGCCACCAGCGGCAGCACGGTCGGCTTGCTGACCACGGGTGCCTTGAACTTCTGCACGAACGTCGTACCGGTCCCGGTGCGGGTGTCCCCGTTGAACTTCATCACCCAGGAGATGTCATCGCCGGTCGCGGCGGCGCGAGCAGCCTTCTCGATGTCTGCGGCGGTGCCGGTGACCGTGAAGGTCTTGCCCGCCACGACGGTCTGGTGGTTCACCGTGAGGTTGCAGGTGAGGTCGGGGTACGCGGAGGCCGCTGGTGCGACCCCGAGCGTCACGGCCGCGGCAGCCAGTGCCGTGAGCCAGATCAGTACGAGCTTCTTCATGCGTTTGTCTCCCTGCGGTACGCCGTGCACGCCACCTGATACCTCAACGAGAGCACCTGGCATCTGGTTACGGCATGAGTCGCACGAAAACATTGGATTTAGGACAATCTACCAGGAATCCACCGCGCAAGACATGCCAATGACGCCGACGGGATACCCGTCGGCGCCATCGGAGAAACGTCAGCTGGTCTTCGAGCCGCGTGAACGAGCGACCGCCGTGGCGCCACCGGCAGCCAGGGCGAGGCCGGCCAGGAGCAGCCAGATGCTCGGTCCGCCGGTGTTCGGCAGCGTGCCGCTGCCCGGCGGCGACGAAGCGCTTCCGCGGGGGAGGACCGTGATGATGATCGTCCGGTGCCAGACCGCGTCGTCCGCGGCCGACCGGGCGCTGGTGCGACCACTCGGGGCGGTGTAGTCACAGGTGCCGTGCAACGGGATCTTGGTGATCTTCGAGACCGGCGGGGCGGTGAACTTGGTGACGAACCTCTCGCTGGTGTCGGTCTTCGACACCCCGTTCCACTCCAGCGTCCAGTCGCAGGTCACGTCGGACGTCGCCGTCGCCGTGTACTGCTGGCCGCCGTAGAGCACCTGCGGATGAGCGGTGAGGTCGATAACGACATCGGGGTACGCCTGCGCCGAGGGCGCGAGGCCCACGAGCGCAACCACACCGAACATGGCGCCCAGCACGAGCGCAATGACCTTTTTGACCACCTGAATACCCCACAGTCTCTTCTCAGGCACGAGCAGAAATCACATCATATAACGGACAGACCGCGTTATTGGTAATCCTGTGACTCGTCTCGCGTGCCGACTCCGGCGCGAATAAGGCACCGCGCGCGGGGCGAACCGCGAACTTCACCCCGATTCCCAGTTCGGGCGCACTCGCTAGGTCTCTACCGGTGCGGGTCGGACTGACGTCGATCCGACGCCTCCGGAGCGTTGGCATCGATCAGTCGCGGGACAGCACCGCGTGGCTGGCGATCGCGCGTGCGATCACCCTGCCGCCCTGGGTGATCTCCGCCTCCGCCGAGCAGATCCGTCGTCCGACGGCGACGCAGCGCCCACGGCAGACCAGCGCCGCCGGGCACGGCGGCGCGGACGTACTGAACGCTCAGCTGGACGTGCGGCGCGGCAGCTCCGGCGGGCAGACGAGCGTGAACGGCCCACCCGGTGGTGGTGTCGAGCAGCGCCGAGAGGAATCCGCCGTGCACGATCCCGCCCCCGTTGCAGTGCTCCGGTCCCGGGTCGGCCTCCACCACGGCCTCGTGCTCGTCGACGCTGACGTAGCGGAACCCGAGCAGCGCCGAGAACGGCCCGGGCGCGGGTCCGTCCGGGCTCAGGACGTAGGGGTCGGGCACGCCCGCACTGTAGTGGAGTTCACCGGATCGGAAACCCGGATGTGACGGCGCGGACTTCCGCCCGGTGTTTGCAGGTGCAAGCATGAGGGGAACGTTCCAACGAG
Organism: Marmoricola sp.; assembly: GCA_025965315.1. Taxonomy (GTDB): domain Bacteria; phylum Actinomycetota; class Actinomycetes; order Propionibacteriales; family Nocardioidaceae; genus Marmoricola. The sequence continues at coordinate 5,502 of JAOPXD010000009.1, read as the reverse complement.
TCGTCCCGGCGACCCGAGTTCAGTACCCCTCCCCTGAAATCCCCTCCCACCCCCTGATGGATGTGCCTCGTGCGCCGAACCATTGCTCTGCTGTCCGCTGCCGCGCTGACAGCGACCGCCGCCCTTGCCGCCACGGTGACCCCTGCCGTGGCCGCTCCCTCCGACTGGACCTACTCCGGCGCCTCCGGCGCCACCCAGATCAACGCTCTCGGTACGGCGATCAGCTCAGGTCTGACCGCTGCGTCCGACCTCGCGGGCAGCGACGTCCCTGCCTCGCACGTGACAGCGGTCGCCGCCGTCAAGGTCCCGAACCTGGCCACGGTCGGTGCGATCACCAGCGGGCAGGCCGCCGAGGCCGATGGTGACGGAACCAAGATCACCTCGAGCGTCGACATCGCCAACATCAACCTCCTCAACGGAGTGATCAAGGCTGACGCGATCCACACCACCTCGGTGGCGAGTGCGAACTCGACCGGTGTCGACGGCAGCACGGCGACGACCTTCGTGCACCTGACGATCGGCGGGGCCCTGATCCCGGTCGACGTCGGGCCCAACACCAAGATCACCGTCCCCGGCATCGCCACCGTCGTGCTGAACGAGACCAGCACGGCCAAGTTCGTGCCCGACGCCTCGGTCCGCACCCAGGGCATGGCGCTGCACGTGACGCTGCTCAAGGCCCGGGCCGGAGCCCCGGCCGGTGCCGAGATCAAGCTCAACCCGACGGTGGCAGCCATCGTGCCGTCGGCGTCCAGCACCGCTCTCCAGGTCGGCGGCTTCGCCTACGGCCTGTTCGCCGGAGCCAACGTCGGAAGCGCGGTCAAGGTGTTCGTCCAGCCGACCGGCGTTCTCAGCGTTCCGCCGAGCGGGACCAACGGACTGACCGCGACCAGCAACGTCGCCGCGGTCAAGCTCCCGAACCTCGCGACCCTGGGCGTGGTGACCAACTCGATCAACGCCCTGACGATCCCGGGATTCTCCGAGGTCACCGACAGGTCCGAGACGGCCAAGGTCAACCTGCTCAACGGGTTGATCACCGCTGATGCGATCCAGGTGTCGGCACACGTCCTCAAGACCGGGCCCTTCGACAGCCACGACGCGACCACGAACTTCGTCAACCTGACGATCGCGGGCAAGAAGATCCCGATCAACGTGGCTCCGAACACGACCATCAACGTGCTCGGGATCGCGAAGATCATCATCAACCAGCAGGTGACCGCCTCGGGCTACTCCCAGGTGATCGGGCTGCGGATCATCCTGTCGACGGCGAAGTTCGGCCTGCCGATCGGCGCGGACGTCCAGGTGGCTGTCGCGAACGCCTCGATCGACGAGTAAGCACATCGCTACGTCGAAGCCCCTGTCCCTCGGGACAGGGGCTTCTTCGTTGTCTCAGATGGTCGCGATGATGTCCGCGACCGCTGCGCCGAGCTCGGGGCCGGCGTCCTCCTGCAGGAAGTGCCCGGCACCGGCGATGGTGCGGTGGTTCTGGCCGGCGGCACCCGGGACCCGTTCGGCGAAGACCGTCTCCCACCCCCGGGTCGCCGGATCGCCGTCGGAGTAGCAGGTCACGAACGGGCGCTCGAACTGCTCCAGGGCGCGCATGGTCCGGCGTCCGATCCGGGCGCCGACGTCGTTGCGGGTCAGTGGCAGCAACGCGATCATCTGCCTCATCCCGGCCGTGTAGGCAGGCTCCGGGAAGGGCGCGTCGTACGCCGCGAGCACCTCGGGTGGCAGCGGGTTCACGGTCGCCGCCCCGACGAACAGGCTGGCCTGGAGCTCGGGCGCGCGCTGGGTGTAGAGCAGGTAGTCGACCAGGCCCTCCTCGAGGACCACCCGGGAATCGCCGGTGCCGTGGACCGCCCAGGTGAGCCGGTCGGCCAGGTCGGGGTCGGCCGTGTGCAGGATCGTGTTGGCAGCGACCACCCGTGCGAACCGGTCGGTCTCGGCCGCCAGGACGCTGAACCCGATCGGCCCGCCCCAGTCCTGGGCGACCAGGGTGAGGTCGCGCAGGTCCAGGCCCACGACCAGGCTGCGGACCCAGTCGATGTGCCGGGCGAAGGTGTAGTCGGTCGGGTTGGCGGGCTTGTCCGAACGGCCGTAGCCGATCAGGTCCGGCGCGATCACCCGGATCCCCCGGTCGACCAGCACCGGGACGACGGACCGGTACAGGTAGGACCAGGTCGGCTGCCCGTGCAGCAGCAGCGCGACCGGACCGTCGGCCGGCCCTGCGTCCAGGTAGTGCATCCGCAGCGGGTCGAGACCCTCGGCGGTGACGTCGAGGTAGTGCGGGTCGAACGGGTAGCCGGGCAGGTTCGCGAAGCACTCGTCGGGCGTGCGCAGGACGCCGGGCCGCACCTCGGGCACCTCAGAGGCTCGTCGGGTTCAGGCCCAGGGTCAGCCCGTCGGCCGCGGCCACCTGGTCGAGCAGCAGCAACGCCTGCGGCAGCTCCCGGGTGAAGAAGTATGCCGTCGCGGCGCGCTTGCCGTCGTAGAAGTCCCCGGTCGAACCGTGCGCCGTCAGCCACTGCTCGAGCCAGAGCCAGGCGACGACCAGGTGTCCGGTCGCCTCGAGGTAGGCGCTCGCCTCGGCCAGCATCGCCCCCTGGTCGCCGAGAGCTCCGACGATGCCGGTCACCTCGGCGAGCCGGTCGCAAGCCACCTCCAGCGCCGCGTCGTACGCCAGCCCGTCGCCGCCCGCCTCCGCAGCCCGTACGCCGGTCGCCCGGATCTTCGTCAGCAGCAGCCCGAGGGCAGCGCCCCCGTCGCCGAGGACCTTGCGGCCGAGCAGGTCCATCCCCTGGATGCCGTGGGTGCCCTCGTGGATCGGGTTGAGCCGGTTGTCGCGGTAGTGCAGCTCGAGGTCGTGGTCGCGGGTGTAGCCGGCACCGCCGAGGACCTGGATCGCGAGCTCGTTCGCCTTCAGGCACCACTGCGACGGCCAGCTCTTGGCGATCGGGGTGAGCAGGCCCAGCAGCTGGCCCTGGTCAGCCGACTCGGTCGCAGGCAGGGACGCGATGTCGTCGACGAGCCGCGCGCAGTAGAGGTTCAGGGCGAGTCCTCCTTCGACGTACGACTTCTGCGCCAGCAGCATCCGGCGTACGTCCGGGTGCTGCACCAGCGGCACCGGGTCGTCTGTCGGTGCCGCACCGAGCGGGCGGCCCTGGATCCGCTCGCGGGCGTAGGCGAGCGACTTGAGGTAGCCGGTGTACCCGAGCGCCGTCGCACAGAGCCCGACGCCGATCCGGGCCTCGTTCATCATCGCGAACATCACCGGCAGCCCACGGTTCTCGGCGCCGACCAGGTACCCGACCGCACCGGCGCGGCCGCCCGGTGTGAACGCGCCGTCGCCGAGCACCGGTGCGGTGTTGACGGTGCCCCGGAAACCCATCTTGTGGTTGATGCCGGCCAGCACGATGTCGTTGTGCTCACCGACCGAGCCGTCGGCCTCCAGCAGGAACTTCGGCACCAGGAACAGCGAGATCCCGCGGGTGCCGGCCGGTCCGTCGGGGAGCCGGGCGAGGACCAGGTGGACGATGTTCTCGCTCAGGTCGTGATCACCGCCGGAGATCCACATCTTGCGTCCGAAGAGCCGGTAGCTGCCGTCCGGCTGGGGCTCCGCGCGAGTGCTGATGTCGGCCAGGCTGGAGCCGGCCTGGTTCTCCGAGAGCGCCATCGTCCCGAAGAACCGGCCCTCGGCCATCGGGCCGACGTACTGCTCGATCTGCTCGGGGCTGCCGTGCTGGGAGAGCAGGTTCGCTGCCGCCATCGTCAGCAGCGCGTACCCGGTGGTGCCGGCGTTCGCGGCGTGGAACCAGGCCATGCACCCGTTGAAGACCGACAGCGGCAGCTGCATCCCGCCGACGGCTTCGTCGAGCGGCGCGGCGAGCAGCCCGGCCTCCGCGAAGCTGTGCAGCGCCGTCGCGACCTCGGGGATCAGCTCGACCTTCGTCCCGTCGAAGTGCGGCTCGTTCAGGTCGGCGGTCCGGTTGTGCGGCGCGAACTGCTCGGTGGCGACCTCCTCGGCGAGGTCCAGGACGGCGGCGAAGGTGTCCCGGGAGTGCTCGGCGAAGCGGTCGCGGTCCAGCAGCTCGTCGGTGCGCAGCCACTCGAACAGCAGGAAGTCCAGGTCTCGGCGCGACATGATCAGGCTCACGGGTCCGACGTTAGTCCAGCGGTACCCGCGGCCAGCGTCTCGGTACCTGAGGGGGAGGCGTACGCCGGCCGCAGCGTCGAGGCTGGAGCCATGACGACGTTCGACCGGTCCCTGTCCACCACCGTGCTCGCCGATGTCGGGCGGCTGCTGGTGATCCCGACCGTCGCCGGGCTGGCACTCAGTCTCGGCGACCTGGTCACGATGACCCATGTCGCCTACCCGTGGGCGAACCTGGCGAACTCGAGCGCGATCTGGGCGATCGGCGCGTTCGTCCTCGGCGCCGCCCTGCGCACCGACCCGGCCCGCTCGGCCGTCGCCGGCGTGGTGATGATGCTGGTGGCCGTCGAGTCGTACTACGGGTTCGCCGTGCTGTTCGATCTCGGCGGGCTGCAATCACTCTGGTCGAACACAGCGCAGACCTGGCTGGTCTTCGGGGTCTTCGCCGGGGTGGTCTTCGGCATCGCCGGAGCTTGGACGTCGGGGACGGTCTGGTGGCAGCGGGTCCTCGGCGCTGCAGCGGGCGGCGGCGTGCTGATCGGCGAAGCGCTGCACACCCGGATGCACCTGGGACTGACGCTCGGCGGTTTCCGCAACGAGCTCAACGAGTCAGCGGTACTGATGGCGGTACTGGGCGTGGCACTGGTGGTGGCGACCTCGAGGTCCCCGAAGGTGCTGATCCCGGCGATGCTGCTGACCGTACCGACGGCGATGTTCTGCGCGGCCGCGTTCTCCGCGGCCGGGATCACCTACTGACAGGCCGAGGGGATCGTCTCGCGGTTCACCCCGGAGCGGACGGTGGGCGTCATCGCGAACGCAGTCGGGCCGCGCTGGCCGGGGGCTGAGGTCATGGTCACAGTGATGGGGACGAACGAAGCCGGATACAGCGGGATCGAGAGCTTTGCCGCGGGTCGGCCATCGACCGTCAGTGGCGTGCCACGGTATTTCGTGCCCAGGATCGAGAAGGATGGTCGTTCGCCACCACGGGGAGAGAGGGCGACAACGCTTAAATCCATCCTGCCCGGATGAGGATTGGTCGGGCCCAGGATGTATGGCGTCAGCGAGGTCGCCGCATCCTTGGGAGCTTTGGAGAAAAAGACCAAGTTCACCTCGTAGTGCTGCGCGCCCGCGTCGCTGCAACTGACTGCCTCGGGGTCGTCCGAGGCGTCCAGGTAGTAGTCCATCTTGGCGAGGGTCCCATCATTGAGGTAGATCCCGATGGCTGGAGGATTGGTGCCGTGCGGGAGCGCGCCGCTAATAACAGTGGGCTTGAGCTTCGCCTCGAGCTTGGGTTCCTTCACCCAGACCCTGATCCGGTCTTCCTTGCCGGCGCGTGCCAGCGCCGAGATGAATTT
>JAOPXD010000217.1 GCA_025965315.1 Marmoricola sp. | reverse complement strand
TGCTTCCCATTCCGACTCCTGCGTTACACGATGGGCGAATCGCACTGGTCACGTGCACGGAAGGCCCCAGTCTCCATCAAACCTAGTGCGGTTCACTCGTACTGCTGCGTGTTGGGTGGGAGACAGGGTGGCGTTCAAGGAGCCTTCCAGCGGCGTCCCTTCGGCGCGCTGATCTTGGATCTGGGTCGTACTCCCGCTTGCTCGATCAGCGCCTCGGCAACGGTGAGCAGGCCTCGTGGAAGTACGAGTTGGTCATCCAAGGTCGGACCGTGTCGCGTTCGGCAAGCCGCTGGCCGAGCAGGGCGCCGTGCGCGAGGCGATGACGGAGTCGCGGATCGCATTGGATCAGGCCCGGGCGCTGTGCCACAACGCCGCGCACATCATCGGCTCCGAGGGCAACAAGGCGGCCCGGCACGTCATCGCCGAGACCAAGGTCTCGGTGCCCCGCACCGCTGCAAATCATCGCCCGAGCCATCCAGGTGCATGGGGGAGCAGGCGTGCCGACGACACCCCGTTGGCGCGGATGTGGGGCTGGCACCGGGCATGCCACGGGTCGAGGACCTGAACCAAACCTCGACGAAACTACGGTCGTCCGGGGGGCAGCTACTGGTCGCTCCCGCGGCAGAACGCTTGACTGCCTTGATTGCCTGAAGGACCCGTGCGGTTTGAGCTGCGTCGAGGTGAGTGCGATAGGTGCGGCATGGTTTGGCGACCACTCCGGGATACCAGAGGAGATCGGCAGAGTCTGCAGTGTCTGGCAGTTGTTTCGGGAAGCTCGCCGAAGGGTGTGGAACATGACTGATCACGCAGGCAAGGTCTTGGGTGACGAACGCGGTCGGCGGTGGCACCGGCTCGGTGTTCGTACGGCGCGTCTCAGCGGTCTCGCGTGAGCGTTGCCGCTGCATCCAACGAGCACGAGGCTGCCATGCCCACCGCAACGACGGCGGTGGATCGACGGGCCCTTTTGATGTCATCAGACAAGGCTCCTCGCTGACGTCGATCACTGGTGGTCCACGAAGCGCGCTACCAGGGCGCGATGTTCTGAACGGTGTCGCACGAGCGGCCATCTGTCGACAGCTCCGCATCCCTGGCCCACAACTGGACGATTGCGAGACGAGGGTCCGGACCTGCCGAACGGGCGGATGTCACGGTCGACGGGCCGCGCTGTGCTGGGCTTGTCGCGGGTGTCAGGGTCGCAGCTCAGCAACAATGTCGCGCGACGACGCGGCGCGTTTCGGCATCACTCGGTCGGATCGTGATGCTGAACGATATTGAGCACGCTCCCGCCGGGTGCACGAACAAAGAAGCGACGGATACCCCACGGCTCCGTGGTCAGCGGATGGACGATCTCGTAGCCGAGGCGCTGTGCCGACACGTATGCCTCCTCGACGTCGTCGACCTTGATCGACAGCACAGGGTTCTCGGGTCCGCTTGCATCCCGCGAGAGCAGTTGGATGTGCTCGCCCGAAGCCGGCACGACGACCCGAGTGACCCAGTCCAGCCCCATGTCCTGCCCGTCGAGACCGAGAAAGCCGGTGTAGAAAGCCTTGGCCTCGTCGATATCGGGGACTACGAGGTCTGCTGTCACCCTGATGACTCGCATGCACCGCTCGCCTTCTGTCATGGAGCAACGGGATCTCCCAGCGGCTACCTTGCTGACCACGACTGCCTTCCCACGTCCGCGGCCAGCTCGTCGACTAAGCTGGTGACTTCTATAACGCCATCGACGAGTTCATCCGTCAAGGCGCGCTCTACTACCTCTCCGACGGCCAGGCGATCGACATCGTCATGTCCGACGGAAACCGAACACGCTTCTGGCATCCGAGCAACCGACCCTCCACTGTGTCCGCATCTACCGCCGAGTGGTCGCTACCCTCTCTATGAGGCGCGCAGGTGTGGCCGGAGGAGCGATCAATGGCATCAACGGCTCTCGTGGCTGTACTGCCGCTCGTATTAGTGATCGCTGCCGACATCTGGGTCTACGTGGATGCTCGGTCGCGTCAGGGCACTGGGCGCGAGCCCGGCGTACGAATCGGCTCACTGCAGGTCAACACTCCGCAAGCCTGGGCGATTGGGTGCGTCGTGCTCTTCGTCATCGCCTTTCCGATGTACTTAGTTGCTCGTCGCGAAGCCGAGTAGCGCCGAGCGCTGCTCCGATGCCCGTCCGCGCGTTGCCGGGGTCGGCCCCCACAACCGTTTGCGTACGCCACGCGAATCTGCGATGTGAGGGTGTTCGGTTTGCGGCGAAGGAAGTCTTGAACGGCTGCGCTTCGGGTCCGTCTCTACCAGGCGACGGGCGTGTCAGAGTGAGAACCATGCCTGTCCTGGACATCGACAATCGCGAGCGAGCCAGCCTCGTCGACGCATTGGCCCGTGTTCGCCCCGTGCCGCTGCGGGTCGTGGAGCTTTCGGTGTCCCCCGAGGTCGCCGTCGACCGCTTCCGGGGCAGTCCGACTCACCAGGCGACGGACCTGAACGAGCAACTCGTGAGTGAGCGAGCGCGAACGTTTCCCTACTCCGATCAGGCGCTTCAACTGTCTAGAACAGATTCTCCGGAAGAGCTGGCCGAACGGGTGACCCACCGGTTGAGCGAGCGGCCTTTGTCGGTCGACGCGAACCGCTGGGCAGAAACCGGGAACCCGTAGCACCAAGGACCGGAGGTGGACGAACGCCGAGCTGGTGCGGGTCGCGTCTGCGTGGGTGGTCCTTCACAGTCGCCGGGTGCGGAGTACGCCGGTGATCATCGGGAGGGTGAACTCGCCATCTGCCGTCTCTGGTTGACTCGCAAGAAATGCGCGCATCTGTTGGAGTCTCATCTCGCGTTCTGGCGGAGCCATGACCAGCATCCCAGCCTTCGTCGCAAAGGTCGCAACGAGCGAGTCGGCAGTTCGACGCTGCCCGTTGGGATACTCGGCTTGCTCTGGAGATCCGAATCGGGCGACCCTGCCCCTTTTCGGAAGATGCATCGTGGCTACCTGGACGCGCCAGTCCACAGGCGTGTCTCGCGGACCGATCGCCGCCGGGCCCCCGACCCGAGCAAGACCGGCCACCCAATCGACCCGGTCGTCCATCAGGTTCCACAGACCGGCGAGAACACCGCCGGGGGTGAGAACCCGAGCGATCTCGGACCCGGCGGCATCCATGTCGAACCAATGCATGGCGTTGCCCGCCACCACCGCGTCTACGGACGCATCGGGCAGCGGTATTGCCTCGGCACTCCCTAACAACGCGCGCGCTGCTGGAGCTACACGGCGCAACTCGGTCAGCATCGCCAGGTCCGGCTCGACCGCGATGACCTCAACACCAAGCTTGAGCAGTGTGGCTGTCAGCTTGCCGGTGCCAGCACCGAGATCGAGTACCCGCAGGCCCGGCGCGGGCGCGAGCGCCCACTGCACAGCGGAAAGCGCGTAGTCAGGCCGATGTTCGGCATAAGCAACCGCAGCCGCACCGAAGGATGAGCTCAGATCTGGGCTGTCGCGCTCCACACCTGACCCCCATCGACGGCAGTTGCGATCAATTATCTCCCTCGAAGGGCCAGTTCGTCAGCCTAGGGCCGCACTTCATTGCCATCGAATACCAACTCATCCTGGCCGCACCGCCGCTCAGGCGGCCTAACCGAAGCTGTCACCCGACGACGGCATGGAACAACCCCGGGATCAAACTCGCAGCCGAGGATCTCGCCCGACGGGCGATGGGGGCAACGGTCGTGGGCAGTGTTGCTGATCTGGGCAAGTCCGATGAGAGGGTCGGTCGTCACGACCCGGTCGGCACCAGCAGGTAACTCATCGTCGGGCTATAGGCGAACGACGACCCGGTGCAGCCACCGAAGGTAGTAAAGAGCAGCCGCACTGGGTAGGTGCCGGGCGAGAGCACAAGCGGGGCTCCGGTCTTCTGGTTGGCCACGAATCCGGCGATGCCGTAGGCCTCTAGGTCGCTGGTCGCCGGACTGGTGAGGCTCGGTCCCGCTGTGAAGCCGAGCTGCTGGGTGCCTTTGAAGATCTGCGCCTGCGCCTCACCGGAGTGTGCGCCGCTGCCGTTGCTCCCCCACGAACCGGTCGAGGTGACGAAGACCGTGGAGGGCCGCAGCACCTTGATGGTCTTGTCGATCAGGCGGACATTGTCGCAGTTGGCCACGAAGGACTCTGTGCCCTGAAGGATGGCGCCGCTCGGAAAAGCCCCGGAGACCAGGTCTGCCGCGCTCAAGGAATGGTCGAGCACCTTACCGCCGCCCACCGCGTTCGCGTGCAGCTTGGCGGCGGTGACGGCACCGGCCCGCAGCTGAGAGGTGCCGACGCTGTTCTTGGCCAAGGAGGTCGAGACGGCGTACGCCCCTCCGGACGAAGCGATGACCAGGGCGAGCGTGGCGACGACGTTGGGGTAGTTGATGATGCTGCGAAGTCTCATGCACCCAGTACAGCGGATGCGGTCCGCCGACGCTATGGCCTGATGAGGAGATCTCCTTGATCGTCGAGATGCAAAACGGCGACGCCAAGATGATGGTGCGTCGGTCAGTGGCGCTTGCGGGTGGTCTTGACACTCGTACGTGGCTGTACGTGTCGCTCGCCAGAGTCGGACCTTTTACCTACGTGCTCGGTGGTGTAGGACTCACCGTTCGGGGCACTGGGACGGTGAGCGAGGGGCCATCAGTCCCGGACACGAACGCCAGGAGCGCTGCATGTCTGCAGGAGACGTGACGACTTTTTTCCGCGATGGGGCTTGGACCTACGAGGTGGAAGGCGAAGAGCCGTTGGGTCACCACTTTGACGCGCGCGAACCCGCAATCGCCGGCGGGCGGTTTCTCGCCAATGAGCGGGCCGCCCTGCACATCATCAAGAATGAGGACGGGACGGTGCACGAATGTCACTCGTACGAACGATCCGCCGCGGTCACCCATGGGTGAGTACGACCTCGACGACCGGGGTATCCAGACCCTCTGGTTGGACGCGGACGGTGAGCAGCACCTGATTGCCCGCTCCACGGCTGACCGGCTGAGGGAGGCGGTCGGGTCTGTTCCCCACGATCTGGAGGCACGAGCCCCGATCGTTACTCGACCGGGCCGCCCGCTCGGCCTGGGCCCGGTCGCCATCACCTGCGAGGACGGCTCTGTTCGTGTCGTCGATGGCAGGCTTCCATCGGACTTCCCGCTCGGTTACCACCTGCTCCGGACAGCCGAGGGAATCGACCGTCGGCTGATCGTCTCGCCAGGACGGTGCTGGCTTCCCGCGGAGCAGACGTGGGGCTGGACCGTGCAGCTGTACGGCGCGCGCTCCTCCGCGAGCTGGGGCATGGGTGACCTCGCGGATCTTCGGGAGCTGCGGACCTGGACCGAGGAAGTTGGCGGCGGATTCCTCCTGATCAACCCGTTGCACGCCGTCGCCCCAGTCCCGCCCCTGGAAGCTAGTCCCTACCTGCCCGCAACGCGGTGCTTCCGCAATCCCCTCTACCTCTGTGTTCAGGACGTTCCTGGCCATAGTCCCGATGACGTCGACGCCTCCACGCTCGACCGCCTGAAGAGCTCGGCCACGATCGACCGCGATGCCGTGTGGTCTCTCAAGCGCGACGCCCTGCTCGCTGCATACAGACGCAACCTGCAGCAACTTGATGCGTCTTCGGTGAGCAACTTCCGCACGTGGCGCGAGGGTCAAGGTGATGGGCTCTTGAAGTTTGCGACGTGGTCTGCGTTGGTTGAGCTACACGGAGCGGATTGGCATACGTGGCCCGTCGAGTTCCGCGACCCCGGTTCGCCCGCCATCGCCGCTTTTCAGGATTCGCACGGCGAGGAGATCGATTTTCATGCCTGGCTTCAGTGGCAGGTTGACGTCCAACTGCGGGTTGCTACCGGTGGCCTCACTGTGATCCAGGACCTACCCATCGGAGTGTCAGGCGGAGGTGCAGATGCCTGGGCCTGGCAGGACCTGCTTGCCGGCGGCATCAGCGTCGGGGCACCGCCTGACAAGCTCAACTCGCTCGGGCAGAACTGGGGTTCGCCGCCGATGGTGCCCTGGCGGCTGCGCGAAGCCGACTACGAACCGTTCATCCAGTCGGTGCGTGCCACCATCAGCGGCGCCGGCGGACTGCGCATCGACCACGTGATGGGATTGTTCCGGCTGTGGTGGATCCCCGAGGGCACGGGTCCCGAGAACGGCGGCTACGTCCACTATCCCAGCGACGACCTGCTCGACATCGTCGCTCTGGAGTCGCACCGGGCAAGCGCCGTGGTCGTGGGCGAGGACCTGGGTACCGTCGCGGCCGATGTCTGCGAGGCTCTGCGTGAGCGGGGCATCCTGTCCTACAAGGTTCTGTGGTTCGAAGACGATGACCCGGAACTCTGGCCCGAGTTGGCGCTGGCCACCGTCACCACCCATGACCTGCCCACCGTGGCCGGACTCTGGACCGGGAAAGACGTCGATGACCAGCTCGCAGCAACCGACATGTCCGAGGAGGATGTCCGAGGCGGCCGCGACGAACTACTTCAGCGTCTGGCACGCGACGGCCTGGCTCCGGACGCTGCCCCGGCCGAGGCCATTGGTGCCGCGTACCGCCAACTCGGCCGTGCGCCGTCCTTGCTGTTGTCCTTGTCCCTGGAGGACGCGGTCGCGCAGGAGCAACGCCCGAACATCCCGGGCACCACGGAGCGAAAGAACTGGCAGATCCCGCTTCCGGTCCTCATCGAGGATCTTCGGGACTCGGACCTGGCCAAGATGCTGGTCCGCCAGGTCACCAGCGGCCCAAGGTCACCACAGCTACTGGATGACGTACTCGCTGATGCAACCGGAGGCGGAGTCATCCAGTCTCCGGCGGCACCGAGGCGCCTCGAAGGCTAAGACGGGGTTTCGTCAGCCACGCTTCGGGCAGTATTCGTCGTACGGACGTCGGAAAAGTGCTTGGTTCGGGCACGGCGGGGGGAGCTAACTCAGATGTCAGTTGGGGGTTTCTCTGCGTCTGACCAGAACGAGGTCTCGCTCGACGGCATCGACCAATGGGCCCGAGCCGCCCTTGCGGAACTGATGAAGCTTTCGGGTGTTGGCCGCGTCGGGATCGCATTGGTAGAAGGCGGGGGTCGGCGGCTGCTCTTCACAGCCAGCGACCGAGCAGATTTGCCCGGCGCCGCGGATCTCGAGTGGTGCCATGTTGATGCCTATGACGACCTACCGCTCAATGACGTCATCCGCAACGGGTCCACTCTGGTTGACTCACTCGACGACATGGATCCACGCCTTGATGCTTTTGTTGCCGCACAACGCGAAGCAGGGTTCGCTGCTATCGCTGCGGTCCCCTTGCGGGTTTGGGGACGCGTTCTCGGCGGATTTGTCCTGTACTACACAACCCCACCACAATTCGAGCCAGCAGAGTGCGCTGAACTTGAAGGTCTCGCCGCCAGCCTCGCAGAGCATCTTCACGCCTCACGTCGCCGACCAGGCCCTACGGTCCCGAACTATCTACCGCCTCGGGGGTCGCTTTTCGCCGCCCACGAGTTTCCTCCCCACCCCGAGTCCGTCGCCGAAGCGCGCCGATTCCTGCGCGCGAAGCTCGAAGAGTGGGGGGTGGAGCAGGAGACATCAGCCGATGGGGAACTCTGTCTCTCCGAACTTGTCACCAACGCCCTGATCCACACCCACAGCGGCTGTTGCGTGCAGCTCGAACTGCACAACAAGGTTCTCCGGATAGAGGTGCACGACACTGGTCCCGCCGTGAAGTTGCAGATAGCCGCGACGGGTGACTGGCAAGGACCCCATGGGCGGGGCCTGCAGATCGTTGACGCACTCGCAAGTCGTTGGGGTCAGGTGGAAGGCCCAGCGCGCGCAGTCGTCTGGGCCACGTTCGATGTGTCCTGAAGCGCAGTGCGGTCCAGACACAACGATCTCCGTTGGTCAGTGAGGTTCGCAGAGCTCTGGGTAGTGCTGGTTGCCGACGGCGTTCATGTCCGATGGCTGTGTTCAGGTTCAGCGCTGTTGGTCCTTCGTACGATGCGCCTCAGTTGAACCATCCGAGCGATCCCAGCCACGGCGACTAGGCATCCTCCGGCGACAGCTGCGATCAGCATTGCTATGCCAGCTGGAACCGTGCCGTCGAACCCGAGGAATTTGATCTCGTCCCTCGTCTGGTTCTGCAGGATGAACACGATCAGCAGCACAAGCAAGACGAGTGCAACTGCGATCGCGACCCAGGCGGCGCTCGCGCGCGTGATCGGGGCGGGTGAATCATCGGCATGCGTAGGCGCCGGGATCGGTTCGGCACTTGGCGGCTCAGTGGGTTCGACGTCGGGCCTGTGTGGATCAGTTGTTGACATGGTCGGACCACCTGCCCGTAGGGCCGACGCGATCCTCGCCGTGTTCGGTGGGATCGAATCGGCGAGGATCGCGATTCTCCAAGCCGCGGAAGGTCGGCTTGAAAGTCGGAAACGGAACCGAACGACGTACGCCCGGGTCGTTCCTCGCCATTTGCACCTGACGTATCTTCACATTTTCCCCAATACGCCAGGCTCAAACAAAGTGGGACGCGACCCCTCGCGCTCCGCGAAACCTGAGCCGCGTTCTCCATCTGTGCTGACGGCCAGTTGCAGAGCGTCGTGAACAAGGGGATCTGGAGTTCGTGCCGAGATGCGGCAGCCCGCCAGCCACCGAGGTTGGAGCTGACGGGCCTGGCCGCAGCAGCTTTCGCGAAAGGTGGTTGCGGATAGCGGCTAGGTACCCATGCGGCACAGGGCTATGCCTTCGCGGTGCCTGACGCACACGCGTCGCGAATGACTTGCTCGGCCACTGTGCGCAGCTTGGTGTTCGTGTCCTGGGAGATCCGGGTCAGGTACTGGAACGCCTGCGCCTGGCTGACGCTGAAGCGCCCCATCACCAGGCCAGTAGCAACTCCGATGACGGTTCGTGTCGCCATCGCTGCGCGCAAGTTCTGCTCGAGGATCACCCGGCCCAGCACGACGGCCGCGTTGATCGCGAACAGCGACGCCACGTCGACGGTCTCGGCAGGGATCTCCTCGCCTTCGGTCGAGTACAGGTTGAGCGCGCCGTGGACGCCGTCGGTGTTGAAAAGCCGGACCCCCATCTGGGCTCTGAGCCCGAGCTTCACTGCTTCAGGCGCGTACTTGGGCCAGCGCTGGTCGTGACGGATCTCGTTGGACACCTGCACGTCGGGACTACCTTCGAGCATGGCGTCGTAGCAGGGCCCTTCACCGAACTGGAACTGCAGATCATCCAGCTGCTTGGGCAGTTCGCTGGTGGCCGCCCTGGTCTCGATCGTGGTGCCGTTGCGGAGCAGGGAGATCCCGGCGTGTTCGACTCCGGGAAGCGAGATCACTGCTGATTCGGTGATCGCTCGGAGCGCGGTCTCGACATCTCGTGCTGCATCGATCGTGCGTGCCGCGCTCGCCAGCGCTTTCGCAAGCTCAGGTACTGCCATCACATCTCCGTACCGGCTCCTCGCGACCATCGAGACGGTGCGAGGAGCGGTGATCTAGTTTCAACTCGTTCTGCCTTGACCCTCCTAGGACGTGTCGCTGTGCGGACTCGCACCATTCGCTGATCCAGCAGCGTTCGGTCTGCACCACGTCGGGGTCCTAGAGCGCGGCCAAGGTCTTCTTCATACTGTCCGCGACCCGATTGGCCAAGAGGTTGAGCGCAGGTGGCAACAGCGGAGTGGTCAACTTCGCTACACCTTGAAGGTCGAACTCCGCGTGGTACGTCACGGTGGTGCCGGTCCCTGCGGGCTCGAAAGTGATCGTGTCACGCAACTTCAGCGATTTGCCAGCGTCTCCCTCCAACTGGAGTCGCTGGCGCTCGACGAACTCGGTGACCGTGTAGATGACCTCCTGGTCGCTTCCCAGGATCGAGGAGACGTTTCGGTAGGTGGTTCCCACCCCGCCGTCGCCTGAGGTTCGCACCGTGCTCTTCGTCGGTGGGTCCCACTCTTCGGTGGTGGTGAAGTCCGACAAGTAGGCCCAGACCTTCTCGACAGGTTGATCGACCCTGATGGTGCGCTCGACGCGTGGCACGTCAGCCTCCCTTCACTCGGTACAGAGCCAACAGGTACCCACGATCAGGGCGCCGACACATCCGGTTGCTGCGGTGTTGGACCCGAGCAGGCGCGCTGGCCGACCCACGTGGGGCAGACTCCTCGACTGAGCGCCTCCGCAACTGGCTCCGACCTGGGGCCATTGACTGTCGACGGCGCGCATTCGCGAGGCTCCCACGACCCACAGCGGGTAGAGCCACCGTCTTCCAGCACGACCCGAATGCGGGAGACGGTCAAGGCCCGAGTCATCGGATCACTCCTTCAAGGGCGAACCCCAGGTACCCGTGCTGAGTTCGGTAGAACTTGGGAACGAGCTGTCCGCGCTGTGATCCAGGTGACGTTGCTGAGCGCGATGTCAGCGGTGCTCGGGGCTTGATGGCTGTTGTTGTCGAGGTCGGCTCAACTGGTTGCCGGTGGAGGGTTGTGCGCTTTGAGATCTTTCGTCGCAGGCCCTTCCAGGACGGTTCCGTCAGGCGCGAAGCGTGACCCGTGCAGGGGGCAGTCCCACGATCGTTCGGCATCGTTCCACTTCAGGACGCCCCCGAGGTGGGTGCAGAGCCCGATGAGGCTGCACGTGCGGCCCTCGACCGTCGAAGTCGCGACGGGGATCGGGTTGAGACCGACGCGCCCGATCTCACCGTGGCCCTCATCAGGTGTCGTCGTCGCGACGCGGAGTTCGGCCCCGACGAGTCCGGCAGCAAGCGCTGCGCCCACCTTCGCGTTCGCCGAGACCATCGCAAGGGCTCCGCGCGGCCGGGTGATTCGGTGCGCCATCGGCCTCGCCCAGCCGGGCGCTTCGCCGAGGATCTCACCGGTGATCCGCATGGCAGCCGCGACGCCGTTCGTCAGTCCCCACTTGTCGTATCCCGTCGCCAGATGGATACGACCCCGCCCGCGCGGCAGAGCACCGACGAAGGGGACGCCGTCATGGGAGGAGTAGTCCTGGGCCGACCAAGCATGGATCTCGGTGCCTTCAGAGAATCTCTCGGCGGCCCAGCCTCGAACCTGGTCGAGACGGCTTCGCTCGGAGACCGTGCGGCCGACCACGTGGCCGTTACCGCCGACCATCAGGAGCTGTCCGCCATCGGGATCCGGGACATCGCGCACCGAAAATCCTGGACTCCCCGCCGAGAGCAGCATTGCGCCTGGCACAGAGGTGCCGGTGAACATCACCACGTAGGAGCGGTTCGCCTCTAGCTTCGCGAAGTACAGGCCGCGGTCCAGGACCGGCGTCCCGGTAGCAAGGACGACGTCACGGCACCGGATCGCCATCCCGTCGCTGGTAGTGACGACCGGCTGCCCAAACTTGGACACAGCGGCCACCCGGGAGTTCTCACGAACTACCCCGCCTTGTGCGACCACTCGGTCGGCCAGGGCGCCGAGTAGCGGTGCGGGATCGAGCTGAGCCTGATCGCGCAGGACCGTGGCGCCGTACGTCTCGAAACCCACCCCCGCGTCCTCGACCCACTCGGTCGCAACCTCGAGCCGCTGAGCCGCGTCGTGCTCGTCCTGAGCAGCTCGACGTTCGCCAAGGGATGCAGCGAACGTCATGGCTGTACGGATCTGGAACGGAACACTGTGCTCGAGGCAGAACCGGAGCAACCAGTCCTGGCCCTCCCTGTTCGCGTCCACGTAGGACTTGGCAACTCTCGTCGACTGGACCTTGAGCATCCGGGAGAGCTTGGTCCCTTGGAGCAGCGAGACCTTCCCGGTGGTGTGTCCGGTCGTCACATCGCCGATACCTCGAGCCTCCAGAACCACCACGCTCTTGCCGGCATTGCAGAGCAGGACCGCGGTGACCAACCCGGTTATCCCGGCGCCGACCACGACAACGTCGGCCTCCTCGGGACACGGTGCGGCGTTGACGCCGGGTGACGAGGCAGACGTGTCGAACCAGTAGGAACTCATAGCCGCCTGTACCCGACCACCAGGAGACGATGCGCCCAGCAACTCCCGGTCGTCATGAGGCAGCCTTGGACGTGCTACTGCTCGACTTGAGTCAGGCCGGCGTCCTCGAGGCCCCCTCTAAGTCTGAGCGTTCTAAGCACTCTCAGCGTCGGGGGGAACGATCGGCATCTCTGACCAGGCCGCGGCGAGGTCGCGGGTGGTGAGGTGCCGACGCTCGCCTGGGGCGAGCCCATCGAGACCCAGGACCCGCCAGAAGTCGGAGTGCTGCTCGGCTGGAAGTGTTGCGGTGACCAGGCCGCGGATCGGCGCGCGGGTGTGTCGTGCGGTGACGTGGACGTAGCGGTGTCCGGAGTCTTTGGCTCGCCAGGCCACGATGTCGGCGTCGTCGAGGATGTTGGCCCAAGCGAGGAGCTCGGAGGGGTTGTCGACTTCTGCGCTGATGTCGCCGACGATGTCGAGCTCTCGGCTGATGCGTAGCAAGATGGCGAGTTCGCGGGCGTTCTTGGATGGATACATTCGATCTCCCCTTCCGTCGTCCTGTGCAAAGGGGCCTGCCCAGAGCCGTGGTGGCTCTGGGCAGACCCTTCGCTGGTGCTCCTTCCGGTGTGTGGGTGGGGTTACGCCGAGATCGCGGTGGGTTCGGCGTCGGTGGTGCGGACTTCGATCTTGCGGGGCTTGGCCTTCTCCGCGACCGGAATCGTCAGGCGCAGGACACCGTCGGCGTACGCGGCGTCAATGCGTTCCAGGTCGAGGTTGTCTCCGAGGACCAGCTGGCGGCTGAACAGCCCGCGGGGCCGCTCGGTGGCGAGCATCTCCCAGTCACCGTTACGGGAGATCCGCTCGGCTCGGACGGTCAGGACGTTGCGCTCGACGTCGAGGTCGATGCTCTCCTTGGCGATGCCGGGGAGGTCGAACTCGAGGACGAACGCGTCGCCTTCACGCCACGCGTCCATCGGCATGACCGCAGGACGATTGGTCGTCCCGGCGAGCTGTTGGGTCAGGCGGTCGAACTCACGGAACGGGTCTGCGGTACGCAGCAGCATGACAAATCCTCCTTGTCTGACGGCTAGCCAGAGGTGTACTGGCTGTTATAGGTTTTATCTAGCACACGATGAACCGCTGATGCAAGAGGTGATTTTGTTGATCGATCCCGAGCGCGGTGTCTTCGCGATCTCGGTCGCCGCCGAGCTGTCTGGGACCACGGTGCAGAACCTGCGTGCCTACGAGCGCAGTGGCCTTCTTGAGCCAGAGCGGACCGAGGGCGGCAGTCGCCGCTACAGCTCTGCTGACGTCGAACGGCTCCTGCACATCCGCGCACTGCTCGATGCCGGCCTGAACACCGCGGGCATCGAACACGTCCTCGCCCTGGAATCCAAGGTCACACGGCTCGAGGACGAACTCAACAGCTCGTAGCGCCGTCACCGGAAACGGTTCGCGCCCTAGTCGTGAGGGGTCACGTCGTCGTGGGAGGCGAGAATCTCGCGCAACCCGATAATTCTTCCCTGGATGATGGCGAGCTCGTCCAAGGTCTGCGCGCGGGTCTCCTCCAGAACTGCCAACCGAACCGCCACGATCTCGCGAGTCACCGGCTCGTTGGTCTCCGAGTCGTTCGGAGATTCAGTGAGGGTGCCGATGCGCGAGCGCTTGCGGGCTGCCAAGCGCCCCTCCTCGATGGCGTGGGGATCGAGAACCGCAACTCGACCTCCTTCGAGTACGTGCCCAGGGGAACCAGGGGTCTCGTTCACGGCTTCGGTGTCGTCGGTCATAGCGTCTCCTTGGATGCTGCTGTCGGGCGAGGAGGGCATCAGGTAGAGGCTAACTCGGCGAACTGGCCCGCAAACCTGTCACGTGTTCGTTGAACAAATCTCGTCCGTCGGACGGTCGTACCGTCCAGAGCAATCGCAGAAAACGACCGATGATCGCCACCGGTCGGTATCGACCTCTGCGCGGCAGACCGATCCAGCGCTCTGGCGGCGGGCCGTTATCCCTTCACCGACTACTGGCTTAGGCGCACCCGGATCGGTCCCCTCGCCGTCGCAGGATCGACAACCTTGCCACCCTGGGTGATCACGACCGCGCCGACGGCAACCAACCGACGCGCTGCTTGACGAGCCGGTTCCATCAAGTCGCGCCAGCCCTCGTCGACATCGCCATTGCTCTGACGGTCCAGGAGGTCGATCGCACGAGCCGCCTCCGAGATGCAGATTGTCTTGTCCGCCCCACGACGGGCAAGCAGGTCCAGGATCACCACCTCCAAGGCGCCGCCGACCTCATCAACGCCATAGCTGTCAGCCTGTTCGACCATGCCTGCCACGTGCCCCCACAGCGCAGGATCATGCGCGGCCGGCAACTTGTCAGCGAATAGGGTCAGCGCCCCGGGGTACTTCGATCTCATGCCTGACACCACCACTCCAGCCGAGAATTCCGCCAAGTCCGATGCCGTACAAGCGGTCATCGACCGAGTCTCCGCCTGGCAGCACGGCGCACCGGACGGAACCGTGCTTGACGAACTCAGGAAGGGCCTCGACGAGACCGGCGTCAAACTTGACGACGGCGAAATCGAACGCCTGGGCGCCGCGATCGACGCCGATGACGGCCCGGTAGATTCGAAACAGTTCCTCGGCTGATAGCGGCTCTATCTCTTGTAGCGTCTCAATCCGTTGCGGTCACCGAGACCGAGACCTACCCCGATCCACAGAACCGCAAAGGCGGCGACCACCGGGAGCACCAGAGCTGCAGCGACCTGCATCGTGTCCTCCTCGCGTCGTGTGAACCACGCAGTACCCCGACGTACGCACAACATTCGTCGCTGTAACCGCACGTCGCGTGGGTCGAATTCGGACCGCGGTTCAAGCCGCTCGAATGATCCCTGTTGCACGCCTGTAGGTGCTCCTCGTCTATCTGCCGGTGAGGCCGAGGGATCACGTCGCCAGGTTTCGCGTGGTGTCGGGACTGGTCATGGGTTGGTCAAAGATGAACGCGGCCAGGGTCTATACCTGCCGGTAATGATTTTCTAGACCAGCGAGTTCGCCTTCGCGTTCAAGCCTGGCGTACGGGTCGAAATGCCTGTAGGAACAATCTGGGCCGTTCAGCAGTGTGCAGCCTCGACGTGATTACTTCTCCTCAGCGAGGTCGAGATGTCGAAGGCTAGCCGTGTTCGCACACTTGCGTTCGTCGCGGTCGCCGTCGTTGCGATGTCAGCGGCTCCTCTCAGCGCCGCACAGGCCGTGCCCGAGTCTCCGAGCATCGAGAACCTCGACGACAGCGCTCCGGGGGTCCTCACCTTCGATGTGGTCAGCGGCGGTCCATACGTGCTGGCAACCCTCACCTCCTTTCAAGATGAAGCGCGACCTCTGCAGGCCAAGTCCGTGGCGAGTGGCAGGGCCACGTTCACTTTCGACACCTGGGGTGTGAGCCCCCTTCACGCTCTCGCGCAGGTCATCACGTGCCCGTCCGCGAAGTACTCCGCGTCCGACTGCTCATCACCGACGTCGGTAACGTTCTCACCGCTCAATCCGGCGCCCGCGGTGAGCTGGTCCACCGACACCACCGTCGGACCCGGGCAGCCCTTCAGCGTCGAGGTGACGAACCCGAACGGGGGAGGGTACTTCTGGGTGCAGATCGACACGACCCGGGTCCTGCTCGCCAACGGCCCCAACGACCTGTCGAGCTACCTGGAGTCGTCCTACGAGAACCCGACACACACGGTCACCTTGATGCGCTGCACTGCCGGTTACTACGCCGACTGCAACGACACCTTCGACGGCGGAGTCAAGCTGCAACGCCAGGTCGATCGTTACGTCGACACACAGTTCAGCGTCGACGCCCCGGACCCCACGCTCACCCAGCAGGTGGTCCGCGTTCCCTCGACGTTGCACACCTACCTCCGCGGCGCCTACACGTTGACCTGGTCGTATATCGGTAACAACGGCCAAACCATCCCGGTCGGGGGCCCGGTCACCGGTACGGTGCCGGCAGACGGTGACATCCGAGGCCTCCTCGCCTTCGATCGGACCGGGCTCGAAGACGGGTCCTGGGACCTCGCCGTCACGTTCTCCGTGGACGACCCTCGGTTCTCGGCAACTCCGCTCGAAGCCACCAGTATGTACGCCGGGTTCGACGTAGAAACCCAGGGCCCGCCCATCAACGTGACCGCGGACCGCGACGTCATCTACCCGACGGCTGACACCTCCGAAGAGCCGGGATCGTTGACCGCGCACGCCGACGGAGACACTGGCTACATCATCGACTGGGACGTTCTCGACGCCGGACGCCGCGTAGTCCGAACCTTCCCTGGTCACACCGCGCAGATCGTCTGGAACGGGCGCGATGATGCAGGCAACGTCGTCCCGTCCGGCGACTACACGATCCGGGTCCGGGACCGGTTCGGGAACGTGACGAACGATGCACGCAGCGCCAAGGTCTCTGTGGTGTCTGACAATCTGGATGCTCTTGTGACCCGGACGGTCACCCTCCGGGTGCCGGCTGCACGCTCCGTCGTAGCCAGACAGGTCGCACGATGCTCGACGTTGCGCACGCCCGCGGCCCGACGTGGGTGGGCCGGGTCGGTCGGCTTGTACGCCAACACACGCTGCAGCAATACTGCACCCGGCGCGAGCCTGGTCAGCTCGGTCCACCAGGTAGTGCTTCCTGCTGCCGCGCGATATTCCTCGATCCAGGTCACCGCTTACGGAGGAGCTACACCGAACCGCCCGAGGAGCAATGCTCTCCTGCGCTACCTCGCCGCTGACGGCCGCCCGATCACGTCGACGGCCTTGGCTCGCGGACTCGGCAGGCATTCCGGCCCGCTGGTGAAGGCGTCAAACGCACAGTGGAGAACGGGTAGCGCGTTGCGCTGGACGGTCTCGACCCGCGCTCGGAACCGATATGACATCAAGTACTTTCTGGTGACGGTGGTCTACCAAGTCCCACGATGACGGCCCGTGAGACGTGCCGGCGCCTGCTGATGGCTCGGGGCGAGATCGGTCTCAGCAAGTCCTTCCTGCCTCACTTGCGGAGTGCCGTACTCGTGCTCGCGTACGGAGCGCGGCTCTTGGCGATCGTGCACGTCGACGGTGGCTCGCTGGGGGCGAGGAACGGCGTGGTCGCGGCCTCGGTACGGTGGTCTTCCGGTGACCTGGGCCAGCTTGCCCGTCAGGCTTAGCGTCGATGTCAAGTGCGCTTTCTGTTCCATGTGTCTGTGTCGTCGTGTTCCACATGCGCGAAGGCCAGGGGACGCCATATAGTCAGGTTGTATGACTAGTATGGACGCGAGAGCGAGCGAGTGGCGAAGAGGACCGGACATAAACACGGGTACGACGGATGCCCCAGCGGGATGCTGGAGGCCTATCACCGCGGACGCGGTGTGATGGTCGCGGTGGCGCCCGTCTGGTGGGGCGTCGTGCCCTAGGGTGTACGTCAATGGGACACGTGGGCGATGGGGTCGAGAGCGGTATGGACGACACGCAGCGGGTGGATCTAGGGGTGGCGTTGTTCATTCCGTACCGGTACATGGAGGACCGGATCTTCCGGGCCGTGCAGCAGGCCGGGTTCGATGACTGGACCCTGGCTCAAGCGAGGGTGTTTCAGCGCATCGCCCCGGACGGTTCGCGCCTCACGGACCTTGCTGACCAGGCGCAGGTGACCAAGCAGAGCGCTGGCGTGCTGGTCGACCAGCTGGAACGCCTGGGCTATGTGCGCCGGGTCGCCGATCCGACCGATGGCCGTGCCCGGTTGATCGTGATCGAGGAACGTGGCCGCCGAGCTGCCCAGACGGCGATAGCGACTTCGGTCGAGATCCTCGCGGAGTGGAAGGCCTACCTGGGTACCCGCAACTTCACGTTGTTGCACCAGCTCCTGGATCAGCTTGGCGAGATCACCGATCCCTACGCGCAGTAGACCCGGGCCGCGCCGAGTCCGGTCGCATCCCGGTTCCCGTTCGTCTCGAGCCGGCGGGTCCGAGCGACCATCGGCGGCGCCTGACCCGTCTTGACATTAGTCAGTTATTCTGACTATAGTCGTCAGTGAAGCTGATGAGTCCGCGATCGGCGAGCGCGCGCCTCGGTCGATGCCTGCGTCGCCCGGCTCGAACTCAGACCGGGGTTCTGCGCTGGGCCGCGCATCACCGACGATCCCCATACATCCTCAATAGAAAGCGAAACATCATGAAGTTTCTTGTCCTTGGAGCAACCGGCCGCACCGGCGCCCTCTTCGTCAAGAAGGCACTCGATGAGGGACATCAAGTCACCGCCCTCGTTCGGAGGGCCGACGCCACCGTTGACCCGCGCGCTCACATCGTCAGCGGCGACGTGACTGACTCTGCCGTGATCGCGAGGGCAGCCCAGGGCAATGACGCGGTCATCAGCACACTCGGAGCGAAAAGCGCCCGCAGAACCCCGACGCTAGTCACCGACACGGTCGGTGCAGTCATTGCATCGGCCAAGACCTCAGGCGTTGACCGTTTCGTCATCGTGTCTGCGTTCGGAGTCGGTGACTCCCTCGCCAAAGCATCATTCCTCGTAGGGCTCCTCTTCCGCACCGTGCTTCGGAAGACATACGCAGACAAAGCTGCGTCGGAAGTGCTGTTGAGGGCCAGCAATCTGCGGTGGACCCTCCAATACCCCGGGGCGTTGAACGATCGGGACCACGACCGCTATTCCACCGCCGTGCTCGAGGACATCGCAAAGATGCCGGCTTTCCCCTCAACCTCTCGCTCGAACGTCGCCGACTTCCTCCTCCGCTCCGCTGTGGAAGACACCTTCGTCCGTCAGATCGTCGTCGTCACCGACACCAAGTAGGTCAGACAAAGCGTCGGCACCCCTGTCACGACCGGGAGAGGCGTGGTCCACCCTGCCCGCGCCCACATCGTCGAGCACGTGGCCGCATCGGCCTGCGAGCGAGCGCTACCAGCGTGCACTCACCACGCATTGCCCAACTGAAAGGAAACAGCCATGTCCACGGTCATCACTGCGCACGAAGCCGTCCAGAACGCCGCGACCATCGAGGTGTCACGGTGAACACCTCCGAACCTCGCGTCGACACCCACGAGATGGTCCTGATCCACCGCGTCATCCGACGCGAGTTCGGTCAA
>JAOPXD010000209.1 GCA_025965315.1 Marmoricola sp. | reverse complement strand
GCCGTAGAGGTTGGCGGGGATCGTGGCGAGGTCCTGGCGATACATCGCGAGCGGGTCGCTGAGCTTGGCGCCCAGCGGGAAGGCGACGCCGGGGCTCGCGGGGCTGATGAGCACGTCGACATCGCCGAACGCGGCGGTGAAGTCCCGGGTGATGAGGGTGCGGACCTTCTGGGCCTGGCCGTAGTAGGCGTCGTAGTAGCCGCTGGACAGCGCGTAGGTGCCCAGCACGATCCGGCGCGTCACCTCCTGGCCGAAGCCCTGGGCGCGGGTGAGCGACATGACCTCCTCCAGCCCGCGCTGCCCGTCGTCACCGACCCGGAGGCCGTAGCGGACGGCGTCGAACCGGGCCAGGTTGCTCGACGCCTCGGACGGCGCGATCAGGTAGTAGGCCGGCAGGGCGTACGCGAAGTGCGGGCAGCTGACCTCGGTGACCGTGGCGCCGAGCTCCTGCAGCAGCGCCACGGCCTCGTCGAAGCGCTCCTGCACACCGGTCTCGTAGCCCTCGCCGGACAGCTCCTTGACGACGCCGACCCGCAGACCGGCGACGTCGGCCTTGCGGGCGGCCGCGACGACGGGCGGGACCGGCGCGTCGATGGAGGTGCTGTCGCGCGGGTCGTGGAGCTTGGCGCCCAAGGGGAACGCCACGGTCGGACAGGTCGGTGCGATCAGCACATCGGCCTGCGCGAAGGCGTTCGTGAAGTCCTGCGTGATGAGGGCGCGGACCTTCTGCGCCTGGCCGTAGTAGGCGTCGTAGTAGCCGCTGGACAGGGCGTAGGTGCCCAGGATGATGCGGCGCTTGACCTCGTCGCCGAACCCGGCGTCGCGGGTGGCGCGCATGACGTCCTCGGCCGAGGGCGACTCGACCCCCTCGGGCAGCACCCGCAGGCCGAAGCGCATCGCGTCGAACTTGGCCAGGTTGCTCGAGGCCTCCGCCGGCAGGATGAGGTAGTAGGTCGCCAGGGCGTGCACGAACGTCGGGCACGACACCTCGACGACCTCGGCACCCATGCCGACCAGCAGGTCGACCGACTCGGTGAAGCGGGCCATCACGCCCGGCTGCCAGCCGTCGCCGGCCAGCTCGCGGATGACGCCCACCTTGAGCCCGGACAGGTCGCCGTCGGCGCCCTGGCGCGCGGCGCCGACGAGGTCGGGCAGCGGCAGGTCGGCCGAGGTGGAGTCGCGGGGGTCGTGGCCGCCGATGAGCTCGTGCAGGAGCGCGGAGTCGAGCACGGTGCGGGTGACCGGGCCGACCTGGTCGAGCGAGTTGGCCAGCGCGACCAGCCCGTAGCGGGACACGCCGCCGAAGGTCGGCTAGACACCGACCGTGCCGGTGACCGCGCCGGGCTGGCGGATCGAGCCACCGGTGTCGGTGCCGAGCGCCAGCGGGGCCTCGAAGGCGGCAACAGCAGCTGCCGAACCACCACCGGAGCCGCCAGGGATCCGGGTCAGGTCCCACGGGTTGTGCGTCGGACCGTACGCCGAGTGCTCGGTGGAGGAGCCCATCGCGAACTCGTCCATGTTGGTCTTGCCGAGGATCGGGAGACCTGCCGCCTTGAGGCGGGCGACCACGGTCGCGTCGTACGGCGGGATCCAGCCCTCGAGGATCTTCGAGCCGCAGGTGGTCGGCAGGCCGTCGGTGGCCAGGACGTCCTTGACCGCGATCGGTACGCCGTCCAGCGCGGACGCCGGCGTACCGGCAGCCCGACGGGCGTCCGAGGCCGCAGCCGCGGCGAGCGCGCCCTCGGCATCGACGTGCAGGAAGGCGTGCACGGCGCCGTCGACCGCAGCGATCCGGTCCAGGCAGGCAGTGGTCAGCTCGACGCTGGTGATCTCGCCTGCGGCGAGCATCGCGGCCAGCTCGGCGGCGCTGCTGTGGAGAAGGTCCGGCGTCAGGAGGCTCACTGCTCGTCCCCCAGGATCCGCGGGACGGAGAAACGCTGCTGCTCAGAGGCCGGCGCGCCCGAGAGCGCCTGCTCGGCGGTCAGGCTGGGCCGGACGACGTCCTCGCGGAACACGTTGGTCAGCGGGAGCGCGTGCGAGGTCGGCGGGATGTCCCCGGCCGCGACATCGGCGATCGAGGCGATGCTCTCCAGGATCACGGAGAGCTGCGGAGCAATGTGGTCGAGCTCGGTGTCGTCGAGCTCGATCCGGGCGAGGTCGGCCAGGTGGCGCACCTCGTCACGGGTGATCTCGACTCGGCTCGATCCACGGATTTCAGGCATACCTGCAATCCTATGGGGCCGCGTCCACGCCGTTAACCGCGGACCATCCCGTCGTCGATCATCTGCTGGAAGTGCTCCACGACCGAGTCGCGCGCCGGTCGGAAGTCGATCCCGAGCTCCGTGACCGTGCGGCTGTTGTCGAACCGCAGCGGGTAGCCGACGTTGAGCTCGACGTACTTGCGGGTCAGGCCGGCCACCGGTGCAGCCAGCTTGATCATCGCCTTCGGAGCCTCGAACAGCGGGAACGACGGCCGGTAGCCGAACTTCGCCCGCAGTGCCTTCCCGATCTGCAACATGCTCATCGACTCGGAGTTCGTGATGTAGCGCCCGTGGGCCGTCGGGGTGAACCCGGCAGCGATGTGCGCCCGGGCGACATCCCGTACGTCGACCACCCCGAGCTCCATCGCCGGCGCGCCGGTGGCCAGCGTGAAGTCGGTGAAGTGGTCCATCGTGGCCATCGACCCGGACTTGCTGACCTTGGTCAGGGCAGGACCGAGGACCAGGCCGGGGTGGATCGTGACCAGGTCCCAGCGGTCCTGGGCGGCCTGGAGGTCCCAGGCCTCGCGCTCGGCGACCGTCTTGGAGTAGGCGTACTCCTGGTGCTTCGCCGTGCTCGTCGTGTTCCAGTCGTCCTCGGTGAACCGGTCCTTGCCGCGCATGTCGATGCTGTCGCCGTAGATCGCGACCACGCTGCTGGTCAGGACGACCCGCTTGACCGACTCGGTGTCGTTCACGCTCGCGAGCACGTTTCGGGTGCCGTCGACCGCCGGTCGGATCAGCTGCTTGTCGGGGTCCTTGACCTTGCCGAGCAGGAACGGCGACGCGGTGTGGATGACGAGCTCGCACCCGGCCATCGCCTCGGTGTAGCTGCCCGGCTCGAGCAGCTCCGAGCGGTGCAGCGTGAGCCGGTCCGGGTGCGCCTCGGCGAGGGCGTGCAGGTGCTCGAGCCCCTTTGCCTTCTTCGGGTCGCGCACGGTCGCCCGGACGGTCCTGCCGTCCTCGAGGAGGTAGCGCACGATCCAGCTCGCGACGTAGCCGCTGCCGCCGGTGACCAGGACCGGCGCGGCAGGGTCGATGTTTGTCATGGGCCGACCCTAGGGGCCGTCGATATCGCAGCGACAGCCTCGAGCCCCGTGACTACGCTCACCAGCATGCAGATGAGCTTCATCGCCGACGAGCGCACCCAGGTCGAGGAGTTCCTCGACGTGAACCGCTCGGACCTGGTCGACACGGTCCGGGGGCTGACCGACGATCAGGCCAGGACGCGGCTGGTGCCCTCGTTGACCACCCCGCTCGGCCTGCTCAAGCACGCGACCTTCGTGGAGCGGGTCTGGTTCCACGTCGCGATCGCCGGCAGGACCCGGGCCGAGCTCGGGATGCCCGAAGACATCGACCCCACCTACGGCTTCACCGACGAGGACACGGTCGAGTCCGTGATCGCCGAGTACGAGCAGGTCTGCGCCGAGGCGCGCGAGATCGCCGCGGACTACGGGCTCGACGACCTCGCCCTCCACAACCGGCGCGGACCCCTGACCCTCCGCTTCATCTACCTGCACATGATCGAGGAGCTTGCCCGGCACGCCGGGCACGCAGACATCCTCCGCGAGCAGATCCTGGCCGCGGACCCAGCATCCGGCGGTCGAGCGTAGACAAGACCTTTTCCCCAACGCACCCAGCGAGCGACCCCTGCCATGTCGTGACGGAGCACGGCTCGGCCACGGCACGGGTCTACATCCTCGAGTGCGCCGGCGGCAACTTCTACGTCGGCAGCACCACGCACATCGCCGCACGCGTCCACCAGCACAACGCCGGTACCGGCGCCGAGTACACCCGCAGGAGACGACCCGTCAGCCTCGGTGGAGCCTGGGAACCGAACGGGTCACCGAGGCTTTCGTCCTCGAGAAGCAGATCCAGAACTGGTCGAGGGCGAAGCGACAGGCGCTCATCGACGGCCGCTTCGACGATCTGCCGGGACCGGCGCGCGGTCGCACGGGATGGATGAAGCGGGGCGCGCAGGAGGCGCCCGACGACTGAGGGTCTCGACTTCGCTCGACCAGCGGGGCCGGGTCAGTCGAGGGCTGACGGGCCGCCCTCGAGGAGCTTCTTGAACTCGTCCTCGGTCAGGGTCCTGACGCCGAGCTCCTCAGCCTTGTCGGCCTTGGACCCGGCGTTCTCGCCGACGACGACGTAGTCGGTCTTCTTGGAGACGGCCGAGGACGCCTTGCCACCGCGGGACAGGATCGCTTCCTTGACGCTGTCGCGGCTGAAGTCGATCAGTGATCCGGTGACCACCAGGGTCAGGCCGTCGAGGGTCTGCGGGCCGAGCTCGGCGCGCTCGTCCTCCATCCGGACTCCGGCTTCGGTCCAGGCGCGGACGATCTCGTTGTGCCAGTCCTGCTCGGGACCGTCGAACCAGGTCCGGACGGCCTCGGCGATGGTCGCTCCGACGCCTTCGGCCGCGGCGAGATCTGCCAGGCCCGCCGACCTGATGGCCTCCATCGATCCGAACGTCTCGGCCAGGGCGCGCGCCGCGGACGGCCCGACGTGCCTGATCGACAGCGCCACCAGGACCCGCCACAACGGTTGCTGCTTGGCCTTGGCGAGGTTGTCGAGCAGCTTCTGCCCGTTGGCCGAGAGCTGCGGACCGTCCTCGTCCTTCTTCGGCGCCCGAGTGAACAGCGGCGCCCGGACCAGCCGACCCTCGTCCAGGTCGAAGACGTCGCCCTCGTTGCTGATCACGTTCGCCTCGAGCAGGGCGACTGCCGCCTCGTAGCCAAGGCCTTCGATGTCGAACGCGCCCCGTCCGGCGACGTGGAAGACCCGCTCGGTGACCTGCGCCGGGCAGGCCCGGTGGTTGGGGCAGCGTCGGTCCTTATCGCCTTCCTTCTGCTCGACCAGGGTCGTGCCGCAGGACGGGCACTGGGTCGGCATCACCCAGGCCTTCAGGCCCTTCGGACGCAGCGCCAGCACCGGGCCGAGGATCTCCGGGATGACGTCCCCGGCCTTGCGCAGGATCACCGTGTCTCCCGGGCGAACGTCCTTGCGGGCGACCTCGTAGCCGTTGTGCAGGGTGGCGTTCACGACCGTCGACCCGGCGACCTTGACCGGCTCCATCACGCCGTACGGGGTGACACGGCCGGTGCGGCCGGTGTTCACCTCGATCGAGATCAGCTTGGTGTTGACCTCCTCGGGCGGGTACTTGAAGGCGATCGCCCAGCGCGGTGCCCGCGACGTCGAGCCGAGCCGGCGCTGCAGCGCGACGTCGTCGACCTTGACCACGACGCCGTCGATCTCGTACGGGACGATCGTGTGCCGGTGCTCACCGGCGTTCTCGATGAAGGCTTCGACCTCGGCCAACGAGGAGACCACCCGGACCTGGTCGGAGACGGGCAGCCCCCAGGCCGCGAGTGCCTCGTAGGCGTGCGACTGCGCTTTCGGCTCGAAACCGTCGCGCGCACCGATCCCGTGGCAGACCATGCTCAGGTCTCGGCTCGCGGTGACGCGTGGATCCTTCTGCCGCAGCGATCCGGCGGCCGAGTTGCGCGGGTTCGCGAACAGCGGCTTGCCCGCGTCGGCGAGGTTCGCGTTCAGCCGGTTGAACGCCTCGACCGGCAGGAACACCTCGCCGCGAACCTCCAGCAGCGCCGGGACGGGAAACTCCTTGGTCGCCCTCAGCGTGTGCGGGATGGCGGCGATGGTCTTGACGTTGGGCGTGACGTCCTCCCCGGTCCGACCGTCGCCGCGGGTGAGCGCCCGGACGAGCCTGCCGGCTTCGTAGAGGAGGTTGATCGCGAGCCCGTCGACCTTCAGCTCGCACAGGTACGCCGCCTTCTCGATGCCGTCGCGGACCAGACGCCCCTGCCACGCCTCGAGCTCCTCGGTCGAGAACGCGTTGTCCAGGCTCTCCATCCGCTGCAGGTGGTCCACCGCGGTGAACTCGGTCGAGACGGCACCCCCGACCTTCTGGGTCGGGGAATCCGGCGTCCTCAGCGACGGGTACGCCTCCTCGAGCGCCTCCAGGCGGCGGAGCCGTACGTCGAAGTCGGCATCGGACAGCGTCGGGTCGTCCAGCACGTAGTAGCGGAACCGAGCCTCGTCGATCTGCTCGGCGATCTCCTGGTGCTCCGCGCGGGCGGCACGCTCGTCGAGAGATCGGGCGTCGAGGGGCTGGTCGGAAGCGAGGCTCACGGGGACCATCCTGCCCTGAACCACCGACAGTACGGAGCACCCATCCGCGGGCAACCCCGCTCCGAATCTTCGGTGTCGGACGACACCGGCACCCCCTGCGCGAGAGGATCGCCCCATGCATGACCGCCTGATGATGAGTCCCGTCCCGAAGGACCCGCACGGGCTCGTGATCATGCTGCACGGTGGTGCCGAGTTCGGC
>JAOPXD010000042.1 GCA_025965315.1 Marmoricola sp. | reverse complement strand
CGAGGCGGCACCGGCGGGGTGCGCGGCGGCTTCGGGGGCCGACCCGGCGCAGCGCCGGGCGGTACCACCGGGCAGACCGGCACTCGCCCCACCGGAGGCACCGCGCGCCCGACCGGCGGCACCGCAGGAGGGTCCGCCGCAGGTGGACTGCTCAACGCCAGCACCCCGTCGACGGCGATCGTCACGCTGCTCTCGACGAACGCGTCCGACTACACCTGGGCAGCCGCGGCGATCGGCTCGAACACGGCCTCGGGGTACCAGCTGGCGACCCAGCTCCCGGTGATGGCGATCGGTGGCTTCAACGGATCCGACCCGAGCCCGACGCTGACCCAGTTCCAGGCCTACGTGAAGGCCGGGAAGATCCACTGGTTCATCGCCAGCGGCGGTCAAGGGGGCGGACCCAGCGCCGGCGGCAGCTCCAGCTCGGCGATCAGCGCCTGGGTCGAGGCCCACTACACCGCGAGGACGGTCTCCGGGATCACGTTCTACGACCTGACCTCGAGCACCTCGTGAGCGCGCTGGAGGATCCGACGATGGTCGGGTCCGCCCCCGTCCTCGGACACGCTCCGGTGCTCGACATCGTGATCCCGGTGCACAACGAGGAGGCACAGCTGGCCGCGTCGGTGACCAGGGTCCGCGAGCACCTGCTCCGGATGCCGTGGACGTTCCGGATCACGATCGCGGACAACGCCTCGACCGACGGCACCTCGGTGATCGGTCGCCGGCTCAGCCACACCTGGGCCGAGGTCCGCTACCAGCACCTGGACGAGAAGGGCCGCGGCCGTGCACTGCGCCAGGTCTGGAGCGCCTCGGACAGCTCGGTGCTGGTCTACATGGACGTCGACCTGTCCACCGACCTCGATGCGCTGCTGCCGCTGGTCGCACCGTTGATCAGCGGGCACTCCGACCTCGCGATCGGGTCCCGGTTGGCCGGGTCGTCCCGGGTGGAACGCGGGTTCCAGCGCGAGTTCATCTCGCGCAGCTACAACGTGATCCTGCGCCGCTGCCTGCGGGTCGG
This sequence comes from Marmoricola sp., assembly GCA_025965315.1. GTDB lineage: Bacteria > Actinomycetota > Actinomycetes > Propionibacteriales > Nocardioidaceae > Marmoricola. The sequence goes on along the minus strand of JAOPXD010000042.1, from coordinate 52,888 downwards.
GTTCAGCGACGCCCAGTGCGGGTTCAAGGCGATCCGGCGTGACGCGGCGCGGGAGCTGCTGCCGCTGGTCCAGGACCAGGAGTGGTTCTTCGACACCGAGCTCCTCACCGTCGCGGAGCGGTCCGGCCTACGGATCCACGAGGTCCCGGTGGACTGGGTCGACGACCCGGACAGCCGGGTCGACATCGTCCGTACAGCGCTCAACGACCTCAAGGGGGTGCTGCGGCTCGGCACCAGCCTGGCCCGCGGCAGGATCCCGGTGGGCGAGGTCGCCGTCCGGCTCGGCCGGGCCTCGGACGAGGCGGCCGTCGGCCGGCTGGGATTCCAGGTGGCGATGTTCCTGGTCGTCGGCGTGCTCTCGACGCTCGCCTACGCTGCGCTGTTCCTCGGGGTCCGGCAGCTGGCGGCCGCTCAGCTCGCCAATCTGGTCGCGCTGCTGGTCACCACCGTGGCCAACACGGCGGCGAACCGGCGCTACAGCTTCGGGGTCCGGGGGCTGCGAGGGGCGGTCCGCCACCAGGCGCAGGGCCTGGTCGTGTTCGGGATCGGCCTCGCTGCGACCAGTGCCGCGATCGCGGCGCTGCCGCACGGCGCGCCGACCACGGTCGAGGTGGCCGTGCTGACCATCACCAACCTGGTCGTCACCGCGATGCGGTTCGTCGCGATGCGCTCGTGGATCTTCGCGAGGCGGCAACGATGACCGGCCTCAGCCGAGAACGATGGCCGGGAGGGCCCGGGCGAGCCGGTCGAGGAGGTCCTCACGGGCGATCCCCCGGTGATCACCCACCCAGTCGATGATCACGACCTCGAGCATCGCGGCCCACCCGTTGACCAGCAGCCGCATCGTCGGCGAGTCGACCAGGCCCAGCGCTTCCAGTCCTTCGGCACCGGTGACCTCGAAGATCCGGTCGGTCAACGCGCGCCGACCTTCCTCGTAGATCGCCCGGAGCTCCTCGTTGCCGCCGGCGGCAGCGCGGACCAGCGAGACGTAGCCGGTCTCGTTCTCCACGACGTAGTCCAGGTAGGCCCCGATCGACACGGCCAGCTGCTCGACCGGGTCCTCGATGTCGCGCGGGGCGGTGATCGCCACCAGCTGCTCGACCGCACGCCGTACGACGGCGAGGTGGAACTCCTGCTTGTTGCCGAAGTAGTGGTACAGCAGGCCGCGGGAGATTCCTGCTTCCTCGGCGAGCACCTCGATCGAGATCTCGTCGAGCGTCCGGGACGACAGCAGCTGCGTACCGAGCTCGAGGAGCTGCTCGCGGCGGTGCTCCGGCGACATCCGCAGGCGCCCGCCCCGGGACGTGCTCCGCGAGGGACCGGTCGTCGTCATGTGGCCCACATTACTGAACATCAGTCAACAACGCTATTGACGATCGTTCAACAACGACTAGAATCGACCGCATGACAACCAGGACCTCCTCCGACCCGCGGCCCTCCGCGACGCCCCCGGAACACCTTCCCGAGCGCGTCCGCGTCCTCGTGGTCGGCGCCGGGTTCGCCGGGCTCGGCATGGCGATCAAGCTGGAGGAGGCCGGTCGTACCGACTTCCTCGTGGTCGACAAGGGCGACAGCGTCGGCGGCACCTGGCGCGACAACACCTACCCGGGGGCCGCCTGCGACGTCCCCAGCCAGCTGTACTCGTTCTCGTTCGCGCCGAACCCGAGCTGGTCGCGGTCCTTCTCCCCGCAGCCGGAGATCCACGCCTACCTGCAGGACGTCGCCCGGCGGTCGGGCGTGCTGGACCGCTTCCGGTTCGGCGTCACCGTCGAGGACGCCACCTGGGACGAGGGCGACCAGGTCTGGACCGTCGTCACCAGCGCCGGCACCGTCACCGCGGCCGTCCTGGTCACCGGCTCCGGCGGACTGTCCGAGCCGAAGAACCCCGACATCGAGGGCATCGACGGCTTCACGGGCGAGATCTTCCACACCGCACGCTGGAACCACGACGTGGACCTGACCGGCAAGCGCGTCGCGATCGTCGGAACCGGCGCCTCGGCGATCCAGGTCATCCCCGAGATCGCCACGAAGGTCGCCCACCTCGACGTGTACCAGCGCACCGCGCCGTGGGTGATGCCCCGCCACGACCGCGCCTACACCGCGATCGAGCGCCTGGGCTTCCGGTTCGTCCCGTTCTTCCAGAAGGCCTACCGCACCGGGATCTACTGGGGTCGCGAGACCTACGTGCCCGGCTTCGTCCGTCAGCCGAAGATCCTCACGCCGGCCAAGACGATGGCCGAGGGCAACATCAGGAAGGCGATCAGCGACCCGGAGCTGGCCGCGAAGGTCACCCCTGACTTCCAGATCGGTTGCAAGCGGATCCTGATCTCCAACACCTACTACCCGGCGCTGGCCCAGGACAACGTCGAGGTGATCACCGACGGCATCGCCGAGATCACTCCGACAGGTGTCGTCACCCGCGACGGAGCGACCCGCGAGGTCGACTGCCTGATCGTTGCCACCGGGTTCTTCACCACCGACCAGCCGATCGCGCACCACATCAAGGGCCGCGACGGTCGCACCCTCGGCGACGTCTGGGCCGAGAACGGGATGGCGTCGTACAAGGGCACCACCGCGGCCGGGTTCCCGAACCTGTTCCAGATCGTCGGCGCCAACACCGGGCTGGGCCACTCGAGCATGGTGTTCATGATCGAGAGCCAGATCACCTACATCCTCTCCGCGCTGCAGCAGATGGACGCGGGTGGCATCACCGCTGTCGAGCCCACCGCGGCTGCCCAGGCCGCGTGGAACGAGGACATGCAGCGCCGGATGAGGCGCGCCGTGTGGAGCACCGGGGGCTGCGCGAGCTGGTACCTCGACGAGCACGGACGCAACACCACCCTGTGGCCGCGCACCACGTTCGCGTTCCGCAACCTGCTGCGTACCTTCGACATCGAGAAGTACGTGGTGAACACTCAGAGCACCTCCTCCGGCACCACCGCACCCACCAAGGAAAAGGCAGGCGCAGCATGAAGTCGCTTCAGGACAAGGTCGTCGTCATCACCGGTGCCGGTTCGGGCATGGGCCGGGAGATGGCGCTGAAGGCAGCCCGCGAGGGCGCCCTGCTCGCCATCTCGGACTGGAACGCCGAGGGACTCGCCGAGACCGTCGACCTGGTCAAGGGTCTCGGCGCCGAGGTGCGCAGCGACGTCATCGACGTCTCCGACCGGGCAGCGATGGGTACCTGGGCGACCGCCGTCGCCGAGCAGTTCGGCCGCGTCAACGTCATGGTCAACAACGCCGGCGTCACGGTGACCGGCGACTTCGAGGAGATGTCGTACGAGGACTTCGACTGGATCGTCGGCGTCAACTTCCTCGGGGTCGTCAACGGCACCAAGGAGTTCCTGCCACACCTGATCGCGTCCGGCGACGGCGCCCTGATCAACATCTCCAGCCTGTTCGGTCTGATCTCGATGCCCGGCCAGACTGCGTACAACGCCACCAAGTACGCCGTCCGCGGCTTCACCGAGGCGCTGCGCGAGGAGATGCTGATCAACAAGCACCAGGTCTCGGTGACCTGCGTCCACCCGGGCGGCATCAAGACCGGGATCTCGCGCAACGGCCGCAAGACCGCCAGCCAGAACGCCTCCGCCCTCGACGAGATGTTCGAGAAGCGGCTGGCCCGGATGACTGCGGAGAAGGCCGCCGACATCATCCTCGAGGGCGCCAAGAAGAAGCGCGCCCGCGTGCTCGTCGGGATCGACGCCCACATCATCCACAACGCCGCGAAGCTCGCCGGCTCGCGGTACCAGGACGTCGTTGCCTGGGGAGCCCCGAAGACGATGCCCAAGCCCAAGAAGTAGCCTCCGGGGGTGAGTGCCTCTGAGCCGCGCCCGGTGCGCGTCCTGACCCGCAAGTGGGTCGACGCGCCGCACTGGGAGTTCGACGCCGTGCGGCTGGGCGTGGACGCGCTCGGCCAGTGGGTCGGCGTACCCCGGGGAACGTGGCTCTCCAAGCCGGGGAAGGGCTTCACCGCGTGGGCCGACCACGTAGTGCTGCTCCCCCACGACAGCTGGTGGGTGGCGACGATCTACGGCTCGGCGCCGGACCGGCCGGTGGACTTCTACGTCGACATGACCACCCCGTGCGTCTGGTCGGAGGACGAGTCGGAGGTCCGCTGCGTCGACCTCGACCTGGACGTCATCCGCGAGACAGACGGCCGGGTCTGGATCGACGACGAGGACGAGTTCGCCGAGCACCAGGTCGCCCTCGGGTATCCCGCCGACGTCATCGTCGGCGCCCACCGCAGCTGCGACGAGGTCTTCGCCGCGATGTCGGCGGAGCAGCCCCCGTTCGACGGCAGCGCACACCGCTGGCTGGAGAAGCTGGCTCAGAGCAGACCGGTGTAGGGGTCCCGGTCGGTGATGCAGTACGACGCCCCGCCCGGGTCGCGCAGGACCGTCCACCGCTCCCGCACCCGCAGCACCTCGGCCCCCAGGTCGCGGTGACGTCCGGTCTCGGCGGCGCGGTCGGTCGTTGCGAGGTCCAGGTGCGCCCGGACCGGTCCGTCGGACTCATCGAGGCGCTGGAGCAGGATCCGCAGCGGCATCGTGCCGGGCCGGACCAGGACGCGGAACTCGGGGCGACCGGTCTCACGCAGCTCCCAGCCGGTGCGTGCGGCCCAGTACGCGCACTCCGCGTCGAACGCCGCCGGCGGGATGTCCAGGCAGACCTGGTCGACCAGGCTGGTGTGGCCGGCGGCCCAGAGCCTCGGCAGCGGCCGGGTGTCCTCCTCGCCGGGCACCGCGCACCAGGTCAGGCCGCCAGGAGACGACAGCACCTCGAAACTCTGGTCGGGCGCGTGCAGGTCGAGGTGCACCCGCGTCTGACCGCTGCTGACCCGTTGCACCCGCAGGTACGCGTCGCCATCGGGTGGGACCAGGGTGGCGAACTCGCCGTCGGCACCGCGCGGGGCCGAGAGGTTCGAGCCGGTGGCAGCGGACCAGAAGGCGACCGTGCGCTCGTACCGCGATGCCGGGACGTCGAGGAACGCCGTGATCCAGACGGGCAGCGCGGTGTCCATGTACGGGATGCTCCCACGGACGCCGGTCACCTCACTCGACCAGCGGCGGGATCGCGTCGGTCGCTGCGAGCGGGTCCATGCCGCTGACGGCCAGCAGGTCGGCGATCAGCGACCGCACGCTCGCCAGCACGACCTCCGCGGACAGCACCGGGGTCCGCTCGAGCATCGAGGACTCCTCAGCGAGGGCGATCAGCGGCTCCCGGGCCGTGCTCGCCATCCGGTCGGCCTTCAGCTCAGCCGCCATCTGGTCGGCGACCCCGGCGAGCGAGCGCAGGAAGGTGGCGTACCCGAGCGGGATCGCCTCGTCGCGGTAGCAGGCCACCGCTACCCGCCGGGCCACCACCCGGGTGTTGCGCAGCGCGAAGTCGAGCGGCTCGACCATCTCGGCCATCCGGCGTACGCCGTCCTTGTGGCGCCACCGGAACGGCGAGGACGCGAGCACCGAGAGCCCCTCGTCGGAGGCGGCCCGCAGCTCGGCGATCAGGGTGTCGGTCATCCGCGCGTCGGTCAGCGTGGCCATCGCCAGCTGGACGTCGCGGTCCTCGATCCTCATCGCCGAGGCGCGCAGCAGCGCCGAGATCTTCCCGACCACCACCGCGACCTGCTCGCGCGGGCGGCGCAGCGGAGCCCGTGGCACCACGGTGGCGGCGACCAGGGCGACGACACCGCCGATCAGCGCGTCGCTCCAGCGCAGGAACGCCTGGCCCGGGTCCGGGATCAGGGTGCTCACCACGATCGCCTGCACCGCGGCCTGGGTGACGAAGATCTGGCCGGCATCCAGCAGCAGGGCGGCCGTCATCGCCAGGCTCACGATCAACGCGATCTGCCAGCCGCCAACCGAGCACGTGCGTGATCAGGTCCCCGAGGAAGACCCCGACGGCCACCCCGAGCGCCACCTCGGCGACCCGGCGGAGCCGTTGCCCGTACGACGTGCCGAGACTCAGCACGGCCGCCGTCGGTGCGAAGAACGGCTTGTCGTGCCCGATCAGGTCAGCGGCGACGTACCAGGCGAGGCCGGCTGCGATCGCGCACTGGCCGATCTGCCAGGACTTCGAGCGCAGCCGCGCGATCCGGGCCCGGAGCGATGTCCGGCTGCGTGCGACCGCCAGGTCGAGGTAGGGGTGAGGGTGGGTCTCGCCTGCGCTACTTCTTCCCACCACGCCCGTGCAGCATCTTCATCATCTTGCCCAGTTGCTGCTCGGCCTTCTCGGTGCGGTCGAACGTGGTGAGTGCGAGCAGCGGCTTCATCCGCTGCTTGGTGATCGCGTGCGCGTAGGTGAACTCCTTGAGCCCCTCGGGGCCGTGGATCCGACCGAACCCGGAGTCACCGATGCCGCCGAAGGGCAGCGATGGCACCCCGGCGAACGTGATCACGCCGTTGATCGAGGTCATCCCGACCCGCAGGCGCTCGGCGATCTGCATGCCCCGGGACTTGGAGAAGACCGCGGAGCCGAGGGCGTACCGCGAGTCGTTCGTCCGGGCCACGGCCTCGTCCATGCTCGCGACCTTGGCGACGGTCATGGTCGGGCCGAAGGTCTCCTCGGTCCAGGCCGTGGAATCGGCCGGTACGTCGACCAGGATCGTCGGCTGCACGAACCGGTCCCCGACAGCCTCGGGACCGCCGAGGATCGCGCGACCGCCCTTGGCGATCGCGTCATCGATGTGCCGCCGGATGATGTCGACCTGCGAGGGCATCGTGATCGGCCCGATCTGCGAACCCTCGTCGTCCGAAGCCTGCAGGCCCTTGGCCTTCTCGACGATCTTGACCAGGAACTCGTCGTACACCTTCTCGTGGACGTAGACCCGCTCGACGCCGGCGCAGGTCTGGCCCGCGTTGCCGCACGCACCCCAGACGGCACCGTCAGCGGCGGCGTCGAGGTCGGCGTCCTCGTCCACGATCAGCGCGTCCTTGCCGCCGGCCTCGATGAGCACCGGGGTCAGCGACTCGGCGCACGCCGCCATCACCTTCTTGCCGGTCGCGGTCGAGCCCGTGAAGGCGAGCTTGTCGACGCCGGACCGGCACAGCGCGGACCCGGTCTCGCCGAGCCCGGTGACGACCTGGAACACCGGCTTGCCGACGGCTTCGGTGAACGTCTTTGCCAGCCACAGGCCGATGCCCGGGGTGTACTCGCTGGGCTTGAAGACCACGGCGTTCCCCGCGGAGAGCGCGTACGCGATCGAGCCCATCGGCGTGAAGACCGGGTAGTTCCACGGCCCGATCACACCGATGACACCCAGCGGACGGAACTCGACGGTCGCCTTCTGGTTGGCCATCACCAGGCCGCTGGGCACCTTGTGCCGCTTGAGCACCTTCTTCGCGTGCCCGGAGGCCCAGGCCAGGTGGTCGATGGCGAGAGCAGCCTCGAGCAGGGCATCACCGTGCGGCTTGCCGGTCTCGGCGCTCATCACCCCGGCGAGCTCGTCGAGCCGCTGCGTGACCAGGGACTTCCACGCGCCGAGACGGTCCGCGCGCTCGGCGTAGGTCAGTCCGGACCACCAGGTCGCAGCTTCGCGCGCTCGCGCGACCGCTACCCGTACGTCGGCCTCGTCGTGGATCGGGTGCGTCGCGACGACGGCTCCGGTGCGCGGGTCGAGCGAGTCGAAGCTCGGCGCTCCCGCTGCGGTGGGGTTCTCTTCGGTGATCGTCATGAGGCGAACCTACTCCGCGACCCGCCCTGATCGAAGCCCCCGGCGGCACTCCCATGCTTCCCAAACGCCCCAGGAGACGCAAGGATCGCGACAGCCTGTCCACCCGGCCCTACTGGAGGTCTCACGTGCCCACCACGATCGATCCGACGTCCCTGGGTTTCCTGCTCGCCGAGAACCGCAACCAGCCGATGCACGTGGCCGGACTGCAGCTCTTCGAGAAGCCCGCTGACGCCGGCCCGCACTTCGCCCGGGAGCTCTACGAGAGCGCGCTGGACACCGAGGAAGTGGCTCCGCTGTTCCGCAAGCACCCGGTCCGCTCGCTCGGCACCCTGGGCCAGTGGGCCTGGACCGACGACACCGAGTTCGACATCGAGCACCACGTACGGCACAGCGCGCTGCCCGAGCCCGGCCGGGTCCGGGAGCTCCTCGAGCTGGTCTCGCGGCTGCACGGTCAGATGCTGGCGCGGGAGCGGCCGCTGTGGGAGGCGCACATCATCGAGGGCCTCAGTGACGGCCGGGTGGCGATGTACACGAAGCTGCACCACGCCCTCGTCGACGGCATCTCGGCGATGAAGCTGATGCAGAGCGTCCTGAGCCCGGACCCGGACCGGCGGAACATGGGGCTCCCGTTCGACGCCCGCGCGAACCGGAACAAGAAGGTGCGCGAGGTCGCCGAGCGCAGCATGACCGAGGTGCCGATGGATGCGCTCCGGACCGCGTTCGGCATCACGGCCGATGCCGCCGGACTGCCGGCCGCGCTGATCCGGACGCTCACCAAGGGCGTCCGCAACGAGGCGTCCGCGCTGTCGTTCTACGCGCCCAAGTCGATGTTCAACGTGAACATCACCGGCTCGCGCCGCTTCGCCGCCGACGACTGGCCGCTGGAGCGGATCAGGGCGGTGTCCAAGGCGAGCCGCACGACCCTGAACGACGTGGTCCTGGCGATGTGCGGTGGCGCGGTCCGCAACTACCTGACCGAGCTGAACCAGCTGCCCGATGCGTCCCTGGTCTCGATGGTCCCGGTCGGCCTGAAGTCGCGCGGGTCCGAGTCGGAGTCCGGCGGCGGCGGCAACGCGGTCGGCGCCGTGATGGTCAAGCTCGCTACCGACGTCGCGGATCCAGCCGACCGGCTCGCAGCGATCAACGCCTCGATGAAGGCCGGCAAGGAAGCGCTCGAGTCGATGACGCCGAACCAGATCATCGCGATGAGCGCGCTCGGGATGGCGCCGTCGCTGGCGATCCCGATGCTGCGGCTGAACGGGATCGTCCGGCCGCCGTTCAACCTGATCATCTCCAACGTGCCCGGGCCGCGGACCACCCAGTACCTCAACGGCGCCCGGCTGACCGGCACCTACCCGGTCTCGGTCCCGATGCAGGGAATGGCGCTGAACATCACCTGCAACAGCTACGCCGACGACATGTGCTTCGGCCTCACCGGCTGCCGTCGGACCGTGCCGCACCTGCAACGCCTGCTGGTGCACCTGGACAACGAGCTCGCTGCCCTGGAGAAGGCGACCGGGGTCGCCTGACCCCGCATCAGCGTTAGGCGGAATCGAACCGCTCATTGATCTGCGGGTCGTAGAGCCGGGTCCCGCGTGCGATGCAGAGATCAATGATCGCGTTCACGATGTCCGGGTCGGTTCCACGCACGCAGACGAGAACGTGTCGTTCGGACCAGTCGACTTCGAAGACCCCGGGGCCTGCCCGGGGCGTCCCAGACGATCCATTCGCTCGGTCCGTTGGGTTCGCGGATCGCCTCGGGGACGTCGCCAGCAGAGCGGCCAATATCTGGTCGATCGGGATGACTTCTATCTCTTGGACCTGTTCACCAGCGACCAACGCTTCGTAGATTCGTCTTCGGCTCAGGGCGGTGATCGCGGGAATCTCGCCAGAACGCCAGGTCGTAGCTCATGTGCCGCATAGTCGCGCACGTCGCTCGTGCCGAGGGCAGCGCCGTGAAACATCTTTTCCAGTCGTCTCGCCATGCGAGACCGCTTCGCCCTGGTATGAGTATTAATGTCGGTGGGTGTCCGTAGCGTTGTTCCTATGAGTTCGGGGATCGATGAGGGGTACGGGGCGCCGGTGGTGCATCCGTTGGTGCGTCTGGTCGAGGCCTGCGAGGAGGCCCTGAAGGATGCCTCGGGGGCCAGTGCCTGGACGATGACGCCCGATGAGTTGGGTGATGCGTTGCCGCGGATGACGCGGGTGATCACTGCAATGAGCGAGGTTCAGCTACGTGAGCTGGTCGAGGCTGACCGGCACAGCGTCGGGGACGAGTCCGGGTTCACCAACACCGCGTTGTGGTGGGCCCGCCAGACCGGGCAGACCAGGCCCGCGGCGATCGGTGTCTTGAAGCTCGGGCAGGGGTTGGAGTCTCACGAGACCACCCGGGTGGCGATGGCTGCTGGGGCGGTGAACCCTGAGCAGGCCCGGGTGATCATCGACGCGGTGGACGCGTTGCCGTCCGGCCTGGTCCCGGTCGAGGTGATCGCCACCGCCGAGACCCACCTGGTCGGTCTGGCTGCCGAGCACGACCCGAGGGCGTTGCGGGTCCTGGGTCGCAAGATCCTGGAGGTGGTCGCGCCGGAGATCGCCGAGGACCATCAACGCCAGGTCCTGGAGAACGAAGAACAACGTGCTGCAGCGACTGCATCGTTCATGATGGCCACGGATGGGCACGGGTCGATGCTGGGCCGGTTCAAGATCCCGGTGCTGGCCGGGGAGATCCTCGCCAAGCACCTCAACGCGATCGCCGCCCCCAAACACCAAGCAGCCACCGGCCCGAACTCTCAGAGCGGCACCCAGGTCGCTCGGCCGTTGCGGTTGGGTCAGGCGTTCACCGAGTACCTCCAGACCCGGGCGAAGACCGGGACCCCGAAAGCAGGTGGGGTCCCCGCCACGATCGTGGTCACGATGACGATGTCTGATCTGCTCGGGGCCGACCACGCCGCAACCCTCGACACCGGCGAGAGGATCTCTGCTTCCGAAGCCCGCCGGTTGGCCTGCGAGGCCGGGATCATCCCCGCCGTCCTCGGCACCGGCTCCCAGGTCCTCGACCTGGGCCGCAAGACCCGGTTCCACACCGAACCCCAACGCATCGCCATCGGCCTCCGAGACAAAGGATGTGCTGCCGAGGACTGCGACTGGCCACCCGGGATGTGCCACATCCACCACCTCATCGAATGGATCAAGAACGGCAACACCACCGTCGAGGACGGCCTGATGCTCTGCCCCCGACACCACACCCTGGCCCACAACGCCCGCTACCAGATGAAATCCAGCAAGAACGGCAAGGTCACCTTCAGCAGACGGACGTGAGCAGCGCTCAGCCGAAGACGGCGTCGTACAGCGCGTCGAGCTCCTCGGGGAAGTGGGCTGCGAGCGCCGAGATCTCCGGCATCGCCTCGCGGCACGCGATCAGACCGACGTGCATCTGCCCGTTGGTGCTCATCACGGTGATGTTCAGCCCGGCGCCGTGGAACACCGGACCGAGCGGGTAGAAGCCGAGGATCTTCGCGCCCATGAAGTAGAGCGGCACCGGCGGTCCGGGAACGTTCGAGATCACCAGGTTGTGGATCACCGGGCCCTTCTCGGCGAGCTTGAGCTTCGCGACCGCGCGGACCGCGAGCCCGAAGGTGCGCGGCGCGGCGAACTCGGCCCATTCCTGGAGGGTGTCGGCCGGGATCGCCTTGTGGTGGTCCTTCGCGTGCGCGTTCGCCTCGGCGAGCTGGTGCAGCCGCTCGACCGGGTCGGCGACGTCGGTCCCGAGCTTGGTGAACATCGAGGAGACCTTGTTGGTCCCGCCAGTCCGCGTCGACGTGCCGTGCACCGAGACCGGCACGCTCGCGAGCAGCGAGGACTCCGGAAGCTCACCGCGTTCGTCGAGGTAGCGGCGCAACGCACCGCCGCTGATCGAGAGCACGACGTCGTTGACCGTGGCGCCTTCGACCGCGTGCCGGATCTCCTTGATCCTGTCCAACGACATGTCGGCGTAGGCGACCGAGCGCTTGCCGGTGATGTTCCCGTTGAAGGAGGTCCGAGGTGCGGTCAGCGGCGCCGCCATCGCGGTGCCCTCGCGAGCCCGACGGATCGTCTTGGTGATCACCGACGTGGTCGGCGCGAGCAGCTTGACGAGCTGGAAGGGCTTCCCGAGGTTGTTGAGCATCCCGCGCCCGAAGAGCTCCCAGTCGCTCGGGGCGCTGCCGTAGTGCTCCCCCATCGGGGTCAGGTCCAGCAGCGGTGCTCCGGGCTCGAGGCTGCACAGGTAGGAGACCAGGTTGGAGCCGGAGATGCCGTCGACGGTGGCGTGGTGCATCTTGGTGAAGATCGCGATCCGGCCGTTGTCGAGGCCCTCGATCACCCACATCTCCCACAGCGGCCGCGAACGGTCCAGCGGGATCCCGGCCATGTGCCCGCAGAGCTTGGACAGCTCGGAGGGGCCACCGGGCGACGGTACGGCGAGCCGGTGGACGTGCCGGTTGATGTCGAAGTCCGCGTCGTCGACCCAGACCGGGTGGTCGATCTCGAGCGGTACCTCCTTCAGCTTGCGCCGGAAATCGGGGATCGTGGAGATCCGGGCCGCCAGATCAGCCTTGAAGGCGCCGAAGGAGTAGTCCTCCGGAATCGTCGAGGGGTCAAGTTGGATGATGCCGCAGACGTGCATCAACTGCGCCGAGCTCTCCAGGTAGAGGAAGCTGGCGTCGAGACCGCTGAGACGTTCCATGGGGGCATCATAAACGGAACTGGAACTCGTTCTCGTTCTCGTCGTCCGCGGCTTCCTTACCGCCCGGTAGGCTCGTCCCATGGGTTTCACGCGCCGCCGGGTCGTCACCGCTCTTCTCACCGCCAACGCAGTCAAGCCCCTGGGCGGTCGCGCTGCCCCGTTGGGCTTCGCGTTCGGATGGCCGACCGGTGAGCTCGCCCCGCAGCTGCTGGCGCTCACGGCCTTGGATGCTGCGCAGGCCCTGGTCCGGGGCAAGGCCACCAAGCGCGGGATGTTCCTCGCCGGCGCGGCAGCCGCCGGGCTGGGCTACCTGATCACCGGCGCTCGCGGGGCCGGTGTCCTCGCCGAGCAGCAGCTGGTCGAGTCCTTGGGCGCCGACTACCTCGAGAAGATCCCGAACCGCCCGGCGGACGCCGACCTGAAGACACCACTGCGCGACCTCGCCCGACCGTTCGCGATGATGAAGCCAGGCGTCGAGGTGATCCGGGACATCAACTACCGCGACGGTGGCAGCCGTGGACGCCTCGACATCTACCGGCCGGCCGGCGTCGACCTGACCGACGCCCCGGTCCTGGTCCAGGTCCACGGCGGGGGCTGGACGATGGGTGACAAGTCCCAGCAGGGCCTGCTGCTGATGAACCGAATGGCGGCCCGCGGTTGGGTCTGCGTAGCGATCAACTACCGGCTCGCACCGAAGAACCCGTTCCCGGCCCAGATCATCGATGTGAAGAAGGCGCTCGCCTGGACCCACGAGAACATCACGTCCTACGGCGGGGACCCGTCGTACGTCGTGATCACCGGCGGTTCGGCGGGCGGGCACCTGGCGGCCCTTGCCGCACTCACGCCCGACGTCAAGGAGTACCAGCCGGGCTTCGAGGACGCGGACACCCGGGTCGCCGCCTGCGTGCCGTTCTACGGCGTCTACGACATGGGCGGGATCACCGGGGACAAGGCCGCGGTGCTGATGCGCGACATCTTCCTGGCCCCGCGGATCTTCAAGCTGGACGCGAAGACCCACCTCGACGCGTTCGAGCTGGCGTCACCGATCGCGCACGTCTCCGCCGACGCCCCGGACTTCTTCGTCCTGCACGGCGCGCACGACGGCCTGGTCTCGGTCCGGCAGGCCCGGGCGTTCGTCGCCAAGCTCCGGGAGCTCTCCCCCGGGGTCACGACGTACCTGGAGCTGCCCGGGACCCAGCACGCGTTCGAGGTGTTCTCCTCGATCCGCAGCCAGCAGGTGATCCGCTCGGTCGAGCGCTGGCTCGAGTGGCACCGCGCGAACCGGCGTACGGCGACCAGCGACGAGCTCGTCGACGCGTAGGGCTGGCCTCAGCCGCGCGGCAGGCCGAGGATCCGTTCGCCGGCCACGTTCCGCAGGATCTGCGTCGTGCCTCCGGCGATCGAGAGACAGCGGTTGCGCAGGAACAGGTCGTTCGCGGCGAGGGCGCGCTCGCTGCGGGTGAACATCTCGGCGCCGAGCAGCTCCATCGCGAGCTCGGCGGAGTCCTGACGACTCCGGACGCCGACGAGCTTGGCCACGCTGGACTCCGCGCCCGGCCCCTGTCCGGCTATCGAGCGCAGGGTCGCGCGCATCCCGAGCAGCTTGACGACCTGCGCCAGCGCGATCGCGCGACCGACCTTCTCCGCTGCGCTCGGACTGCTGACCTCGCCGAGCAGGTCGACCGCAAGCTCCACGCTCGGGCCGAGCGTCGATCCGGCCATCGCCACCCGCTCGTTGGCCAGGGTGGTCACGGCCAGCCGCCAGCCGCCGTTGACCTGTCCGACGACGCAGTCGTCGGGGACGAAGACGTTGTCGAAGAACACCTCGTTGAACAGCGCTTCGCCGGTGAGCTCGCGCAGCGGCCGGACGTCGATCCCGGCGCTCTTCATGTCCACGACGAAGTAGCTGATCCCGGTGTGCGGCTTGGCGTCCGGGTCGGTGCGCGCCAGGCAGACCCCCCAGTCGGCGCGCTCGGCGATCGAGTTCCAGACCTTCTGACCCGTCAGCAGCCAGCCGCCGTCGGTGCGCTCGGCCTTCATCCGCAGCGAGGCGAGGTCGGACCCGGCACCGGGCTCGCTGAAGAGCTGGCACCAGACGATGTCCCCGGTCAGCGTCGGGCGTACGAAGCGCTCGCGCTGCTCGTCGGTACCGCCCTCGAGGATCGTCGGCGCCGCCCAGGCTCCGATCACCAGGTCGGGCCGCTCGACGTCAGCGTTGGCGAGCTCCTGGTCGATGACGAGCTGCTGGATCGGGCCGGCACCGAGACCGTACGGCGCGGGCCAGTGCGGGGTGAGGTACCCGGACTCTGCGAGCGCGGCACGGCGGTCGCCCGGGGCAAGCGCTCCGATCTGCTGCGCCTGGGCTTGAGCCGGAGCCCGGAACTCGTCGTCGAGTCCGCCGAAGTCGATGTCCCCGGAACGCCGTACGCCGGTGCGGGCGCACGCGCTGAGGCCGGCCGCGAACTCGCCGGTGTCGCCCATGAAGGCGCGAAGCGCGATCGCCCGGCGCAGGTAGAGGTGGGCGTCGTGCTCGAAGGTGAAGCCGATCCCGCCGAGGACCTGGATGCAGGCCTTGGCCACCTCGACGGCGCCGTCGAAGCAGATCGTGGCCGCCACCCCGGCGGCGAACGCCGCCTGGTC
This sequence comes from Marmoricola sp., assembly GCA_025965315.1. Lineage (GTDB taxonomy): Bacteria > Actinomycetota > Actinomycetes > Propionibacteriales > Nocardioidaceae > Marmoricola. The sequence continues at coordinate 37,853 of JAOPXD010000042.1, read as the reverse complement.
CCGGTCGTGGTCGACTGCCTCCGCAGCATCCCAGGCTGCGGCGGTCACGCTCTCGCTGATCTCGAGCATCTCGGCGCACAGGTGCTTGACCGCCTGGAAGCCACCGATCTTCTTCCCGAACTGCTCGCGGACCTTCGCGTAGTCGACCGCGGTGTCCAGGCACCAGCGCGCGATGCCGGACGCCTCGGCGGCGGCCAGGACGATCAGCTCGAGCGGGACCCCGGTCTCCTCGTACGTCGGCAGGCCGGCGGTGTCGAGGCCACCGAGGACGACCTCGCCAACGCCTCGGGTGAGGTCGACGGACCCGCCGGCGCGGATCTCGACCTGGTCGGCCGGAACCACGACGTGGCCGGTCGCGGTCGGCACTGAGACGTGGGTGGTCGTGGGGGCGTCGAGGACTGCCAGCAGGCTCGTGCCCAGGCCGACGGTGATCCGGCCCTCGGCGATCCCGGCGCGCAGCTCCGCGTCGTCGTACATCAGCCCGGCCACGACGGTGGTCAGGAACGGCCCGGGCACCAGCGCGTACCCGGCGGCCTCGATCGCGACAGCCTGGTCGAGCAGCGACCCGCCGCCACCGCCGACGGACTCGGGCAGGGCGATCGTGGAGAGCCCCATCTCTGCCGGGAGAGCACCCCACGGCACCAGGGCTGCCGGGTCGGTCTCGGCAGCGCGCACAGCAGCGATCGAGCCCTGGCTCTCGGCCCACTTGCGGACCGAGGCCGCGAGCTCGGAGTGCTCGTCACTGATACCGATCGGCATGCCTGCTCCTGTGCTGTGCTGGGTTCAAACTAGAACGTGTTCCACATTCTGCCATGTCCGACCCGACCTCGATAGGGTGCGCCGGGTGAGCACCAGCATCGATCCTGCCCTCCTCGACCACGCCCTTGCCGCCAAGGGCTTCATGCCGGAGGACGAGGGCGAGTTCCTGTACGCGACCGCGCTCGCCCACCTGGGCGCCGGCCCGGCGCTGGAGATCGGCACCTACTGCGGCAAATCGGCGATCTACCTGGGCGCCGCCGCCGACGCCGTCGACAGCACCGTCTTCACCCTGGACCACCACCGCGGCTCCGAGGAGAACCAGGCCGGTTGGGAGCACCACGACGCCACCGTGGTCGACCCCGAGATCGGCCTGATGGACACGTTGCCGACGTTCCGGCGCACGGTCCAGCGCGCGGGTCTGGAGCACCGGGTGGTCGCGGTCGTCGGTGACTCCCCCACCGTGGCGTCGTACTGGCGAACGCCGGTGGCACTGCTCTTCATCGACGGTGGGCACTCCGAGGAGCCGGCCCAGGCCGACTACGCCGGTTTCGCGCCGTGGGTCCAGCCCGGCGGCGTGCTGGTCATCCACGACGTGTTCGAGAGCTCGGACGACGGCGGCCAGGCACCGTTCCACGTCTGGCAGCGCGCGGTGGCCTCGGGCGCGTTCACGCCGGTGCGGACCGTCGGCTCGATGCGGGTCCTGGAGCGGACCTCAGGAGCCGCTGGCGCTAGCGTCGGTTAGCGGCCATCTCGGCTGACCGCTCCGGGCAGCCGCACTCGAGCGCGATCTCCTCGAAGTGCGGTGCCAGGGTGTCGCCGCGCATGATGCCCGACCCCGGCGTGGTGCGGGAGAGCTCGTCGGCAGCCAGGATCACGGCTGCGGCGGTGTACGTGGTCTGCTCGTCGGGCCAGTTCACGTCCTCGGGGAAGACCCAGCCGGTCCAGTAGCGGCCGTCGTCCTCACGCAGGTGCTGCATGTTCGTGAACTGCTCGAGGGCGCGCTCGTGGTCGCCGATCGCGTCGAGCGACATCACCAGCTCGCAGGTCTCGGCGCCGGTGACCCAGTTGTTCTGCACGACGCACTTGATGCCCTTGCCGTCGATGACGAACGTGTCCCACTTGCTCTCCAGCAGCTCGACCGCGGCGTTGCCACGGACCGCTCCACCCAGGACCGGGTAGTACCAGTCCATCGAGAACTCGGCCTTCTCCAGGAACAGGTCCCGGTGGTGCCGCAGCGCATGGCCCAGGCGACCGCCGGCGAGCTCCCAGTCGACCTGGGGGTCGCCGACGAGCTCGCTGAGAGCGACTCCGGCACGCAGGGACTGGTAGATGCTCGAGGACCCGGCCAGCAGGCCGTCCTCGTTGATCGTGGCCGGGCCGGACGCATCCCACTCCTGGGACCAGGCGATACCGCCCCAGGGCAGCTGCATCCCGACCACGAAGTCGAGGGCGCGGCGTACGTGCGGCCACATCCGGTTCACGAAAGCCCGGTCCTGGCGGAGCAGCCAGTGGTGCCAGACCCCGACCGCCAGGTACGCCGACATGTTGGTCTCGCCGGAAGCGTCCTTGATCTCGCCGACGACGATCTCCATCGGCCAGGAACCGTCGGCACGCTGGGTCCGGGCGCACCACGCGTACGCTCGCTCGGCAGCCTCGATCTCGCCACCGACCAGCATCGCCATCGCCGCCTCGACGTGGTTCCAGACGTCGGTCTTCTCGGTCGGGGTCCACGGCACCGCGCCGCTGGGCTCCTGCATGGCTGCGATGGAGGCGGCGGTCTCGGCGATCTGGGCAGCGGTGAGCACCCCCTCGACGGCGGGGATGTTCCAGGTACGAGAGGACAAGCCGGTCACTCCGGCTTGCGGAAGTAGAGCACCATGCTCTTGCCGATGAGCGGGTTGAGCGCCTTCTCGGCCAGGCGGGTGACCGCGGAGTACCGCGGTGTCTTCATGATGTCCCAGACCAGGACCTGGTGGTACGCCTTGACCACCCGGTTCTCGGTGTTGTCGACGCCGACGGCGGACTTGATCCACCAGTACAGCGCGTGCAGGCCGTGCGCGTGGTCCTTGCCCTCGAAGACCATCGCGTCCCCGGGGGTGCCGTCGTTGGCCCGACCGCCCTTGGTGACCTTGTCGACCAGCTCGTGGTCGGTGTAGATCCGGATGTGACCGCCCGGGGAGTTGTGGTACGCCGGCGACAGCCGCCAGTTGATCACCTCGGGCAGCCAGCGCGGCACCGTGATCGCCATCGTGCCGCCGGGACGCAGCACCCGGATCAGCTCCTTGATGGCGGTGACGTCGTCGTGGATGTGCTCGAGCACCTCGGAGCAGACCACCCGGTCGAACTCACCGTCGGCGAAGGGCAGCTGGAGAGCATCGCCCTCCTTGATGTCGGCGGCCGCTCCAGCGGGGACCTCGCCGGCCTCCTTCATCGCACCGAACAGCTCCAGCACCCCTGCCAGCTCGTCGCCGTCCTGGTCGAACGCGACCACGTCGGCGCCGAGGCGGTACATCTGGAAGGCGTGCCGGCCGGCGCCGCACCCCATGTCGATGACCCGGTCACCCGGACGGAGCCCGAGTCGGTCGAAGTCAACAGTCAGCATCAGTCGTTCCTTACTTCTTGATCTTCTTGACACGCTTGTGGGTGCTGGTCGGGTTCTCCGCGTAGTCGGCGAGGACGTGCTCGTAGGCGGCGGCGGTCTTCCTGGCGACGGCGCTCCAGCTGAACAGCTCCTGGGCACGCACCCGACCGGCCTTCCCGAGACGCTCGCGGCGCTCCGGGTCGTCCAGCAGGGCCGCGATCGTGGCAGTGAGCTCGCCGACGTCGCCCGGCGTGACCAGCTCGGCGCACAGACCGTCCGGACCGACGACCTCGGGGATCGCACCGGTCCTGCTGACCACCAGCGGCGTCTCGCAGGCCATCAGCTCGGCGGTCGGCAGCGAGAACCCCTCGTACAGCGACGGGACCACCGCGATCTCCGCGGAGCCCATCACCGCGACCAGCTCGGTGTCGCTGATGCCGTTGACGAACTGGATGTACTCGCCGATGCCGAGCTCTTCGATCAGCTTCTCGGTGCGACCGCCCGGCGTCGGCTTGGTGACCAGCAACAGCTCGAGCTCACGCTCGGTACGCAGCTTGGCGAACGCCTCCAGGAGCGTCGCGATGCCCTTCATCGGGGCGTCCGCGCTGGCCATCGCGACCAGGCGTCCAGGGACCCGGGGCGTCGTCGGCGGCACGAAGCAGTCGTCGACACCGAGCGGGATCACCTGCATCTTCGCCAGATCAGCGCCGAAGTCGTTGGCCGCGTCGACCTTGGACGACTCCGAGGGCAGCAGGATCCAACGGGCCCGGCGTACGACGGCGCCCTGCATCTTCAGGAAGCCGTACCAGCGACGCAGGCTGACCTTCTTGCGCAGCGGGGCCGCGGCGATGTCCACCCTGCGGTCGAACGTGATCGGGTGGTGCACGGTGGTCAGGACCGGGATCCCGACCTCCTTCTCGATGTCCATCACGCCGTGGGCGAGGACCTGGTTGTCGTGCACGATGTCGAAGTCGTCAGCCCGGCCGCGCAGCACCCGCAGGACGCGCTTGCCGAAGGTCCGCGGCTCGGGGAAACCGGCCGTGCACATGATCGCGAACTCCTGCGCGTCGATCAGGTCGCGGAACTCCCACGGCCACACCATCCGGAACGGATCGGGGTCGCGGTACAGGTCGAGACTGGGCACCTTGGTCAGCGCAACGCCCTCATCCAGCTCGGGGTAGGGCTGCCCGGAGAACACCTCGACGCTGTGCCCGAGGGTGGTCAGCTCGCGGCTCAGGTGGCGGACGTAGACGCCCTGACCCCCGCAGTGCGGCTTGCTGCGGTAGGACACCAACGCGATGCGCAACGGCTCGCCTTTCCCGTGTTTCGTAACTGTAACGTGTTTCTATTATGCCTAACGGCGCTGTTAGCCTTGGTTTTGCGGTCTTGCGGAGCAATTCTGCAGGGTCGTCCACCAAAACGTTCAATCGAGCACGGCGACGAGGGGGCTGAGACGTGACTACGACCAACTCGCTGACCTACGACGACCTTGGTTCGGCCGCTCAGCGCGACCGTCGGCGTCGGATCCTCGACGCAACCATCGCGCTCGCGTCCAAGGGCGGCTTCGACGCCGTCCAGATGCGCGCCGTGGCAGAGCAGGCCGATGTCGCCCTCGGGACGCTGTACCGCTACTTCCCCTCCAAGATCCACCTCCTGGTCTCGGCCCTGGCACGTCAGTTCGACGACACCGGGGCAGTCGTGGGACGTCGTCCGGTCCCCGGTGACACCCCGTCCGAGCGGGTCATCTACGTGCTGCGCCGCGCTACCCGCGGCATGCAGGGCGACGCCAACCTGACCGAGGCGCTGACCCGGGCGTTCATGTTCGCCGATGCCTCGGTGGCCACCGAGATCCACGTCGTCGGCATGCAGCTCACCACGATGCTGACCAGGTCGATCAAGGGCGACGCGTACGTCGAGGGCGAGCAGCCCTCCGACGAGGACGTCGCTATCTCCCGGGTGATCAGCGACGTCTGGCTCTCGGCCCTGGTCTCCTGGGTCACCGGTCGGGCAACGGCCGAAGAGGTCGCCGAGCACATCGAGACTGCCGTCACCCTGGTGCTGCGCTGACCCCAGGTTTCCCAACTTAAGTTGGGAAACTCCCGCCACCACACCGAAGTATTGGTGTGCCGGCGGGAGTTTTCGTACGTCGAGGGGTCGGTCAGGCACCGAAAGCGTGGGTGGCGGTCACTCCACCGTCGATCGCGATCTCGGCGCCGTTGATGTAGCTCGACTCGTCGCTGGCCAGGAAGACGTACAGCGGAGCGACGTCCTCGGGGTGGCCGACCCTGCGCAACGGCACCCGCGATGCTCCGAACTCCATCGCGGCGTCACCGCCGTGCGGGCGGGTCATCGGGGTGTCGATCATGCCCGGGTGGATCGAGTTGACGCGGATCCCCTTCGGACCGAGCTCCATCGCCGCAGCCTTGGTCATCCCGCGAACGGCGAACTTGGTCCCGCCGTACGCCGCCAGCGAAGCCATCCCGCCCAGGCCCTCGGTCGAGGACGAGTTGATGATCGAGCCGCCGCCGTTCTTGCGCATGGTCCGCGCGACGGACTTCATCCCGAGGAACGTGCCGAGCTGGTTCACGCTGACGACCAGCATGAACTCCTCGACGGTCATCCTCTCGATGTCTCCGAACCGCAGGATGCCGGCGTTGTTCGCGAGCACGTTGACCGGCCCGTAGCGCTCGTTGACGTCCTCGACCAGCGCGATCCAGGAGGCCTCGTCGCTCACGTCGTGGTGCCGGAAGTGCGCGTTCCCGCCGAGCTCGTCGGCGAGTGCCTGGCCCTCCTCGTCGGCGACGTCGGCGATCGCGACCTTCGCGCCCTCGGCGACGAAGTGGCGCGCGATCGCCGCACCCTGGCCCATGGCACCACCGGTGACGATGGCTACCTTCCCTGCGAGACGCTCGGACACGGTCACTCCTTGATCTTGAGCTGCATGATCGAGTCGGCCGCGAAGCCGATCGAGGGGTCACGGTCGGCGAAGTACGACCCGAGGGTGCTGTCCAGCTCGGCGAGGTCGAACGCGTCACCGGCGGTGTCGAAACGCTGCTCGACCACCGGGGCGGCGACCAGCGCCACCATGCCGCCGTACACGACGAAGAGCTGGCCGGTGATGTTCACCGCTGCCGGCGACGCCAGGTACGCGACCAGCGGCGCGACGTGCTCGGCGGAGTACGGGTCGATCGCCTTGCCCGAGGTGTCCTCGCCGAAGACCGATGCCGTCATCGCTGTCCGGGCACGGGGCGCGATCGCGTTGGCGCGGATTCCCATCCGGCCCAGGCTGCGCGCGCTGGACAGCGTGAGCGCGGTGATGCCGGCCTTCGCGGCGGCGTAGTTCGGCTGACCCGGGGAGCCGCTGAGAGACGCTTCCGAAGCCGTGTTGATGATGCTTCCGTAGACCTGCTCACCGGACTCCTTGTGCTTCGCACGCCAGTACGACGCGGCGTTGCGGGAGAGCAGAAAGTGGCCACGCAGGTGGATCTTGGTGACGAGGTCGAACTCCTCGTCGGTCATGTTGAAGATCATCTTGTCGCGGGTGACGCCGGCGTTGTTGACGATGACGTCCACGCCGCCGAGCTTGATCGCGGCCTCGATCATCGCGTCGGCGGTGGACCGCTCCCCCACGTCTCCGGCGACGACGCTGGCCGTACCGCCGAGAGCCCGGATCTCCTCCGCTGCCTCGTCCCCCGCACCCGGCAGGTCGTTGATGACGACCGCTGCTCCGGCCTTGGCGAGCGCGACCGCCTCGGCCCGGCCCAGTCCGGCGCCGGCTCCGGTGACGATGGCGACGCGGCCGTCCAGGCTCAGTGCGTCAGGGTTCTCAGGCATGGGTGACGTGCTCCTCGAGCTCGGTGCTGGTCAGGTGAAGGGTGGTGCAGGTCCGAAGCGGGTGACTCAGCCTTCGACGAGGCTGATCGCCGACTTCGGGCAGGCGGCGATCGCCTGTGCGACGGCGTCACGGTTCTCGTCGGTGACGTTCTCCTCGACGATCTGCAGGAAGTCGTCATCGTCGATCTGGAAATTCTGGGGAGCAAGTGCCTCGCACAGGGCGTTGGACTCGCAGAGGTCGAAGTCGACCTTGATCTTCATGCTGTTCCTCTCATCACGAGCCGGCACCCGGAGGCGCGGCCATCTTCCGGTGGTCCCAGGTGGCGATCTTGGTGGGTTCGACGATCACAGCGACCCGCTTGAGGGCCTGCTTCTTGACGATCTCGTCGCCGAACTCGCCCAGGTCCAGACCGCCGGCGAGCACCTTGGCTACCTTCGAGCCGAGCGCCAGGATCTCGTCGTAGTCCTCGACCAGCCGGGCGGTGCCGGTGATCGTGGCCCCGCGGAGCTCGAAGTAGTCGGTCCCGTCCTCGACCAGGCAGGTGATCCGGGGGTCACGGCGCAGGTTGAGGATCTTCTGCGAGCGTCCGTAGGTCCAGAACCCGAGCTTCCCGTCCTCGAGGACGTAGAACAGGGTCGTCAGGTGCGGCTCGCCCTCGGGGCCGATGGTCGCGACCTGGACCTTCGTGTTCGCCTCGAGGAACTCGGCGAGCTCGGCGTCGCTCATCTCGACGGCGTTGCGGCTCTTCGGGGGCATCAGGATCCTTCGCTCGAGTGACCGGGGAAGACTCCCTGGTCGGGGAAGACCAGCGGTGCCGCGTTGTTGATCGAGGTCGCGACCTCGCCGAAGCCGACCGCGATCAGCCGCACCTTGCCGTCGTACTCGGTGATGTCGCCGGCGGCGAAGACCCGGTGCAGGTTGGTCCGTGTGGTGGTGTCGACCTTGATGTGGCGCTTGTCGAACTCGAGGCCCCACTCCTTCATCGCGGTGAGGTCGGCGATGAAACCGAGCGCGGCGACAACCGCCTGCGCCGGGCGCGTGACGACCTCGCCGTCCTCGAGCGTGATCTCGACACCCTCGACATGGCCCTCGCCGGTCAGGGCGCTGACCTGGGCCTTGGTGATCACCTCGGTCTTGCCGGCGAGTACGGCGTCGATGGTCGCCTGGTGGGCGCGGAACTGGTCACGGCGGTGGACCAGGGTGATCGAGTTCGCGATCCCCTCGAGCTCGTGGGCCCAGTCGAACGCGCTGTCGCCGCCGCCGACGATGACGACGTCCTTGCCGACGTACTCGGCGAAGGACGGGACGAAGAACACCAGGCCCTTGCCCTCCCAGCCGTCGCCGGCCGGGAGCGGACGGGGGGTGAACTTGCCGATGCCGGCTGTTACGACGACGACCTTGGCGTGGATCTCGGAGCCGTCGTCGAGCCCCATCACGACATGGTCGTCGTGGATCGTGAGCGCGTTCGCGGTGACGCCGAGGAGGTAGGTCGGCTTCGCGCTCGCGGCCTGCTCGACCAGGGCACCGATCAGCTCACGGCCCTTGATCACCGGGAACCCGGCGACGTCCAGGATCGCCTTCTCGGGGTACAGCGCGGAGACCTGTCCGCCGATCTCGGGAAGCGAGTCGACCAGCGTCACCGACATCCCGCGGAAGCCCGCGTAGTAGGCGCCGAAGAGACCGGCAGGGCCGGCACCGACGATGAGTACGTCCGTCTCGTGAGTCTGCGGCACAACCACATCGTCCTTCCGGGGCAGCATCGTTCCAAAGAACTGGAACCTGTTCTAATTTATCAGAACGCATCCATCTTGGACACGATCCACCGGCCATCCTTGCGTGTCATCGTCACCAACACCCGGTTCTGGTTCAGCTGCTGCTTGTCCGAGCCATCGACGGTGCTCACCGTGTTCACGAACAGAAGCACGACCGCGCGACTGCCGGTCAGCGACACGAGGGCACTGGACCGCACGGTCGCGTGCAGACTCAGCCTGGCCTTGACCGCCTTCGGGCTCGCGATCGCCATCACGTGGTCGTACTCCTCGCGAAATCCTGGCGTGATGACGGCCCGCGCGGCCTGCTCGTCCGCTGCGATCGTCCGGTACCCGTACGACAGCACCGTCGCGGCGCTCCGCGATGCCTGGTCCATCGCCCCGGACCGGTACGACGCGAGCGTCGCCTGGCCGTCACGTGCGGTGTGCAGGTGGTCGGGCGGGGCCGTGACGTACAGCGCCGCGGCACCACCACCGAGCAGCAGGCAGAGCGCAACCAGGACGGCGACCACCGGGTCGCGCCAGCCCCGGCCGTTCGCGAGCGTGGCGTCGGAGGGTTCCAGCGGCAGGTCCGTCGCCGGGTCCGGCTGCGCCCCCGGCTCTGCGGCCGGGGGTGCTGCCGCCGCATCGGGTGGCAGGTCGGACTGGCAGAAGCGGCACTTGATCGCCGCCGCCTTGATCACCTCGGCGCAGAAGGGGCAGGCCTTCTCGTCCGGACCGGGCGTGTTCACGAGACGAACTGCAGATCACTGACGAGCCAACGGCCCGAGACCCGGTCGAGATCGATCTTGAAGCGGTAGTAGCGCTTGTCGTCCGCGGCCTGGCCGTTCTTCTTGGCCTGTTCGATCGCCAGGTTGTTCACCACGCTGTCCGCAGCGACGGACACGGTCGCCCGGGTGCCGGTGACGTTCTCGATGCCGATGGAGCGGATCGTGCCGGACGAGACCGCCTGGCCCTCCACGGTCGCGGCGACCAGGACTGCTCGTTTCGCGGCGTACTGCTGGCGGAATGCACCGGTCGAGAGCGCGAGCATCCTGTCCACCCGCGCGTCCATGCCGCGGTAGTCGATGTCGAGAAAGGCGATGGCGGCCATCCTGGCGGCCGAGGTGACGGCGTCGTTGCGGCTCTCGACGGCGGAGGCGGCGCTGCGAGCCGGGGGCAGGTGACCGGGGTCCACGATCCGTACGCCGAGAACGGCGAGGCACAGGACGGCCAGCACCCCGGCGAGGACCGTGAGGACTGCTCGCGGCCGGGAGTTCCTGGTCATCTGCCCCACCCGGGCATCGTACGGCGCGCACCCGGTCGCGACACCGTGGGACTCACCGGTCGTCGGCTCAGCTCCCGACGGTCTCCCAGCCGAGAGGGCGGTGCTTCTTCGCCAGCCCCGCGACCACCAGCCGGTAGGACTCCTCGAGGGCCTCGGTCAGCTCGTCGTCACCGATCCCGGCGGCCAGGGCCAGGCTGTTCCAGCCCGAGCGACCGATGTACGCCATCACCGAGGCGTCACCCGGGTGCCGGTCGAGCCATTCGTCGGCGACCTCGCGGTTCGGGCCGGCCTTCACCCCGACCGAGTCGGCGCCGACGAACGCGAAGATCTTGCCTGCTGCCGGCGCCTCGCCGACCTTGATCACCGGGTGCTCGTGGTCCCACGGGTTGTCCGGCCATGACCCCGGGAAGCCGAGGCAGAGCTCGATGAGGTCGGCGGCATCCATCAGCGGGTTGCTTCCATCATCTGGCGCAACTCCTTCTTGAGGTCCGAGATCTCGTCACGCAGCCGGGCGGCGACTTCGAACTGGAGCTCGGCGGCGGCGGCGTGCATCTGCTCGGTGAGCTGCTGGACGAGCTCGGCGAGGTCGCTCGACGGCAGTCCGGCGAGATCCCGGTTGACCTCCTTCATCCGGGACAGCCCGGGGACGGGAGCCTTCTTCGTCTTCGGGTCCGTGGCCCCCCAGGTGGCGAGCAGCTCCTCGGTGTTCTCGTCCTCGCGGGCCAGCATCTCGGTGATGTCCGCGATCTTCTTGCGCAGCGGCTGCGGGTCGACGCCGTGGGCGGTGTTGTAGGCGACCTGCTTCGCCCGCCGTCGGTTGGTCTCGTCGATCGCCTTCTCCATCGAGGGGGTGATCTTGTCGGCGTACATGAAGACCTGCCCCGAGACGTTGCGGGCGGCGCGGCCGATCGTCTGGATCAACGACTTGTCCGAGCGCAGGAAGCCCTCCGTGTCGGCGTCCAGGATCGCCACCAGGGACACCTCCGGCAGGTCGAGGCCCTCACGCAGCAGGTTGATGCCGACCAGGACGTCGTACAGGCCCAGGCGCAGGTCGCGGAGCAGCTCGATGCGTTTGAGCGTGTCCACCTCGGAGTGAAGGTAGCGGGTCCGGATCCCGTTCTCGAGCAGGTAGTCGGTCAGGTCCTCCGACATCTTCTTGGTCAGCGTCGTGACGAGCACCCGCTCGTGCTTCTCGGTCCGGATGTTGATCTCGCTGATCAGGTCGTCGATCTGGCCCTTGGTCGGCTTGATGATCACCTCGGGGTCGATCAGGCCGGTGGGTCGGATGATCTGCTCGACCGCGTTGTCGACCCCGCCGCCCTTGGCGAGCTCGTAGTTGCCCGGGGTCGCCGAGAGGTAGATCGTCTGACCGATCCGGTCGAGGAACTCTTCCCACTTCAGCGGCCGGTTGTCCATCGCGCTCGGCAGCCGGAACCCGTGGTCGACGAGGTTGCGCTTGCGGGACATGTCTCCCTCGTACATGCCCCCGATCTGGGGAATGGCGACGTGGGACTCGTCCACGACGAGGACGAAGTCCTCGGGGAAGTAGTCCAGCAGGCAGTTCGCAGCGCTCCCCCGGGACCGACCGTCGATGTGCATCGAGTAGTTCTCGATGCCCGAGCAGGACCCGATCTGGCGCATCATCTCGACGTCGTACGTCGTCCGCATCCGCAGGCGCTGGGCCTCCAGCAGCTTGCCCTGGCGCTCGAAGAGCGAGACCTGCTCCTCCAGCTCGGTCTCGATCCCGCGGATCGCGCGCTCCATCCGCTCCGGACCGGCGACGTAGTGGGTTGCCGGGAAGACGTAGAGCGCCTGGTCATCGGTGATCACCTCGCCGGTGAGCGGGTGCAGTGTCATCAGCCGCTCGATCTCGTCACCGAAGAACTCGACCCGGACGGCGTGCTCCTCGTAGACCGGGAAGATCTCCAGGGTGTCGCCGCGGACCCGGAAGGTGCCTCGGGTGAAGGCGAGGTCGTTGCGGGTGTACTGGATCTGGACGAGGTGTCGCAGCACGCTGTCGCGGTCCATCTCCTGACCGACCTTGAGTCGCAGCATCCGGTCGACGTACTCCTGCGGAGTGCCCAGACCGTAGATGCAGGAGACCGTCGAGACCACGATCACGTCGCGACGGGTGAGCAACGAGTTGGTCGCCGAGTGCCGCAGCCGCTCGACCTCCTCGTTGATCGAGGAGTCCTTCTCGATGTAGGTGTCCGTCTGCGGGATGTAGGCCTCGGGCTGGTAGTAGTCGTAGTAGGAGACGAAGTACTCGATCGCGTTCTCCGGCAGCAGCTGACGGAGCTCGGTGGCGAACTGGGCGGCCAGGGTCTTGTTGGGCTGCATCACCAGCATCGGGCGCTGCAGCCGCTCGGCGACCCAGGCCACCGTGGCGGTCTTGCCGGTTCCGGTCGCGCCGAGCAGGACGGTGTCCTTGACTCCGCCGGTGATCCGGTGGTCGATCTCCTCGATGGCCGCAGGCTGGTCTCCGGCGGGGACGTAGTCCGAGATGACCTGGAAGGGCGCCACCCGGCGCTCGAGGTCGGTAACAGGACGCATGCAGGAAGCCTACGGTGGCGCACCGACAGGAACCGGTGCCCGATGCCCTAGTTTGCTTATCGTGATCCTCGCTCCGCTCGTCAACGAGTTCTCGGCCGCACCCCTGGCACACCGGTGACGTCACCGCCGGTGCCACGGGTGGGGCATCGAGCAGGCTCGGGCCTCGATAGCCTCGACTCGTGAGGAGTCCGCAGAACGTCCTGGTCGCTGCCGGACGCGAGATCTGGCCGGTGGTACGCCGGACCCTGCTCACGATCCTCGGGATCCAGCTCGTGCTGGCCCTCGGGCTGACGCTGGTCGACTCCTGGCGGCGGCGCGGCAAGAAGCCGCAGCCGTTCACGACGCTGCCGCCCCAGGACGTACGGATCGGTGACGGCACCGTCACGACGTACACCAACGGCGTGGACCTGTACGACGACATGCTCGCCGCGATCGCCTCCGCACGCCAGATGGTGCTGTTCGAGACCTACATCTGGAAGGGCGACGACACCGGCGAACGCTTCAAGGCCGCCCTGACAGCGGCAGCCGACCGCGGCGTGGAGGTCTACGCGATCTACGACGCCTTCGCGAACCTGGTCGTCGACCCGCGCTTCAAGCTGTTCTCGAAGGTCCTGCGGGTCCTGAGGTACCCGATCTACAACGCCGGCTGGCGGTTCTTCGACATCCGCCGCTACGGCCGCGACCACCGCAAGGTGCTCGTGGTCGACGACGACGTCGCGTTCGTCGGCGGCTTCAACATCGGCGCCGCCTACGCGACCGAGTGGCGCGACACGCACTGCCGGATCACCGGACCGGCGGTGTGGGACCTGAAGCGCTCCTTCGCGGACTTCTGGAACGACCACCGCAGCGGTCGACGTCCGTTGCTGCTGGAGACCACCGATGCCGAGTGGGAGCCACGGATCCGGCTGCACCGGAACCTGCCGCGGCAGTGGGTGTTCCCGATCCGCTCGATGTACCTCGAGGCGATCAACCGGGCCCGACGCAACATCTGGATGACGCACGCGTACTTCATCCCCGACCCGGACTTCGTCGAGGCGTTGATCACCGCCTCGCGGCGTGGGGTCGACGTCAAGATCCTGCTCCCCCGCACCTCCAACCACGTCGTGGCCGACTGGATCTCGCGCGGCTACTTCGGTCAGCTGCTCGAGGCCGGCGTCGAGATCCACCGGTTCGAGGGCGCGATGGTGCACGCCAAGACCGCGACGATCGACGGCAAGTGGTCGACCGTCGGCACGGCGAACATCGACCGGCTGAGCATGTCGGGCAACTACGAGATCAACGTCGAGTTCATCGATCCGGGAATGGCGGCGGTGATGGAGGCGATCTTCGCCTCCGACCTCACCCAGTGCTCGCACCTGGCTCCCCGCGACTGGAACTCCCGCGGCGTGCACCGACGCTTCACCGAGGCGGTCCTGAACCCGCTGCGGCACCTGCTCTGAACTACTGCTGCGGTAGGACGCCTCCAGGGGTACCGAGTGACTAGGCTCGCCGACATGTTGCGAGCACCCGTCAGAGACCTCCGTGGCAAGAACGTCTTCCTCACCGGCGCTGCCAGCGGCATCGGCCGGGCCACCGCGCTGAAGGCCGCGCAGGCGGGAGCGACCCTGTTCCTCACCGACGTGAACCAGCAGGGCCTGATCGACGTCGTCGCGGAGATCACCGGGGCCGGTGGCGACGTCGCGTACGCCTCGCCGGTGGACGTCTCCGACCACGACGGCGTCCGCGCGATGGCCGCCGAGATCACCAGCGACCACGGCTCGATGGACGTGGTGATGAACATCGCCGGGATCGCGTCGTGGGGCACGATCACGGCGCTGCCGCACAGCACCTGGCAGCGGGTGGTCGACATCAATCTGATGGGACCGATCACGGTCCTGGAGTACCTGGTGCCACCGATGATCGAGGCCGGTCGCGGCGGGCACGTCGTGAACGTGTCCTCGGCCGCCGGCATCATCGGGATGCCCTGGCACGCGGCGTACTCGGCCAGCAAGTTCGGCCTCCGCGGGGTCTCCGAGGTGCTCCGGTTCGACCTGGCGCGGCACGGGATCGGCGTCAGCCTGGTCTGCCCCGGTGGGGTCGACACGGGTCTGACAGAGACAGTGAGCATCGCCGGGGTCGACAACGCGAGCCCGGCGTTCCGCAAGCTCCAGGCGCACTTCAAGAAGCGGGCGGTCAGTGCCGAGGTCGCCGCGGACGCGATCCTGGCCGGCGTACGACGGAACCGTTACTGGGTCTACACCTCCGCCGACATCCGCGTCGCCCACCTCGCGCAGCGGTACTTCCCACCCGGCTACGTGCTGGCGATGACGGTGATGAACAAGGTCGCGAACAAGGCCCTGCCGCAGGTCGGCCGCGCGGTCCGGGACGACGCATGAGCGGCCCGCGGATCGCTCCCGGTGGACTGCGTGAGCTCGGTCTCCCGATCTGGTCCTTCTCACGACTGGCCGGCCGGGTCACGAAGACGGCGCCGCCGGCGATCTTCACCACGCTCGGCCGGGGCAAGGGCCTGTTCTGGGGCTGGCTGTTCTTCGCCAGCCAGCTGATGCCCGGCGGGAAGCTCCCCCGCCGCGAGACCGAGATGGTCATCCTCCGGGTCGCCACGATCCGCGCGTGTGCCTACGAGTTCACCCACCACGTCAGGATCGGACGACGTGCGGGGGTCAGCGCCGAGGACGTCGCCCGGATCGAGGTCGGGTCGACCGCGCAGGGCTGGCAGGGCCACGAAGAGCTCCTGATGCGGGTCACCGAGGAGCTCCTCGGGACCAAGGACCTCAGCGATGCCACCTGGACCGAGCTCCGGGCGACGTACGACGAGCGCACCGCCATCGAGCTGCTGCTGCTCATCGGCCACTACGACATGCTGGCCACGACCTTGATGACGCTGCGTCTCGAACCCGACGCCTGAGCCGGGCTCGCCAGCGCTACTGGCTCGCGGTCAGGTTGTTCAGCTTGACCTGGTCGACGAGCCAGCGCCCGTGCACGCGCACCATCGACATCGTCACCCGTGGCTGGTCGAGCCCCGGCTGGGACTGGGTCGGATTGGTCAGCGTCTGGTCGACGAACAGCAGCACGCTGACGTGGTCCGCGTCCTTGACCGAGGTCGCGGAATCGACCACGGTGCCCACCGCGTGCGCCTTGAGCTGGGCGACCAGCTTCTTGATCGGTGAGCTCACCTCGGCGTACTGCTTGCGGAAGCGGGCAGTACCCGCATCGTCGACCCACGAGAAGTCGTGCGGAATCGTCTTGTAGTCGTACGTCGTCATCTCCACCACGGCCTTGCGCGCGGCGACGTCGGCCTGTGTACCCGCGTGCGCCAGGTCGCGTTCATGGTGCAGCGAGCGCACGGTCAGGCCGAGGAGCACCAGCGCCACCACCAGCGCGACGGCCAGCCCGGCGACAGCGAGCGTCCACGGGTTGCGCGCTCGGGAAACCGGTTCTGGAACCGCCGTGTCCTCGACGATGCCGCTCACTTGGCCGGCCCCGGTGCGTGCGCGGCACCGCGCTGCAGGTTGGCGTTCGAGGACGAGCAGTGACCGGTGGTGACCAGTGGCCGGCGTACCGGGTTCTTCGGGTCACGCCGGGTGTTCGGGTAGGTGCACTTCGTCGAGCGCTGCGGGATGCCCTCGATCTCCAGGGTCCCGTCCCTGATCGCCCTGCCGAGGACGCCCAGACCAGGGCCGTAGCCGGCAAGGATCCCGCCGAGCTGGGGTGCGTACGAACGGACCAGGTCGGTGAAGTTCACGGCGATGCCGAGGAAGCCCGGCAGCGAGGACGCAGCATCCTTGATGAGCGCCTGCAGCTGGGTGATCTGGCCAGGCGCCTGGATCAGGGTCTTGCGCAGCTGCGGGTCGTAGCTGCGCAGGAACGCGGCGAACTTCTTCGACGACGTGGCCAGCTGACGGATCTCGTTCGCCTTTGACGGCCCGATGTCGAGCACAGTGCTGCCGTTGGTGATCAACCGGTTCGTCTCCGGCCACAGCTGGTTGAGGTCGGAGAGCAGCACCGAGCCTTGGTCGACCAGCTTGCCGAGCTCGCCGCCCGTCCCCTCCAGGCCGGTGCTGAGCTGGGTGAGCAGGGTGTGCAGCTGGTCGGCGTTGACCTGGGAGAGCACCTTGTTCACCGCGATCACGGTCGAGGCGAGGGTCTTGGGCAGGTCGGTCGAGGTGGCCGGGACGACGGACCCGTTGTGCAGGTAGGGCCCGTGGTCGGTCCGTGGCTGGAAGTCGAGGTACTGCTCGCCGACCGGGGACAGGCTCCGGACCTTCGCCAGCGAGTCGACCGGGATGTTGTCCGGAGCGGTGATCGCGATCGTCGCCACGACGCCGTTGGGTGACAGCGTGATCGTGCGGACCTTGCCGACCTTGACGCCGCGGTAGGTGACCGACGAGCCCTCGAACAGCCCACCGGTGGAGGCCATGTCGACCTTGACGATCTTGGTGCCCCCGAACAGCGGGCGGTCGAGCACCGAGTGGAACAGGTAGGCCAGTGTCAGCAGCAGCACCAGGATGACGCCGATCAGGCTCTGCCAGAGCCGGTCGCGCAGCACGGCGGTGACGTTGTTCATCGGGTCCCTCCCACCATGCTCGAGAAGCTCAACGGCGAGCTCGACGTCGTCGAGTCGACCACGCGGGCCTTGGACTTACCACCGAGCATGCCGAGCAAGCCTCCCAGGATGCCGCCGGATCCCGAACCGGCCGATCCCGGGCCGCTGCTGCCACCCAGCAGCCCGCCCAGGCCACCGAGGAGGCCGCCGGTGCCGTTGCCGTTGCTGCCGGTGCTCCCGCCGCCGCCGGTGCCGAGGATGTTCGGCGGGGTGATCTGGGACAGCAGCAGGGTCAACCGCATGTTCGCGTAGTCGCCCGGCACCGCTGTGTTGAGGAGCTTGCTGACGTTGACCAGGTCGCTGAACGACGGCCCGAGGACGTCGTGCAGGCCGAGGAACTGCTGCAGCACCGGGGTGACCTGACGGACCATCTGCTCGATCTGGCCACGGGTGTGCCCGACCACGTTGTTCGCCGTACCTGAGAACTTGACGAGCTGGGCGAGCAGCTTGGTCAGACCCGGGGTGTTCTGGCGCAGGACCTCGGCCGCCGGGCGGATCTCGGTCATCGCCGCGTTGATCGTGCTCTTGTTCTCGTTGAGCGTCTTCGACAGCCCGGCGAGCGATCGCAGCGCCGCGTCGATGTCCCCGGTGGTGGCGTTGGCCTGGGTCAGGAAGGTGTTCGACCGGTTGAGCAGCTGGCGCACGGTGTCCTCGCGGCCGCCGAGCGCCTTGTTGAGCTCGTCGGTGACCGTCTGGAGCTGGTTCAGACCGCCACCGTTGACCAGCAGCGATGCCTCGGAGAGGGCGTCCTCGACGGTCGGCGCGGTGGTGGCGTTCGCGGGATCGAGCTCCTGGCCGTTGCGGAGCAGCGGGCCCGACGCCGGATTGCTCACGTCGACGAACAGCTCGCCGAGCGGTGTCGTGTAGCGCAACCGGGCCGACGCGTTCGAACGCATCTGTGCCGAGGTCTTCACCTTGAGGATCGCGATCGCCTTGAAGTCCTTGGCGCTGACCGACTGCACCTTGCCGGAGTTCACGCCGTTGACCTTCACCTGGGCGCCCTGGGCGAGGTTGAGCGCCTCGTCGAACGGGACCTTGATCGTGATCGTCGGTCCGCTGACCCCGGATCCGGGCAGCGGCAGGTCGCCGATCGTGGGACCGCAGCCCGCGACCAGCCCGAGGGCCAGTACGCCGATCCCTCCCGTCACGGCGCTCGTCATCCTGCGGTTCACCTGCCCACCCCCAGCAGTCCGAGGAGGTTGTTCAGGTTCAGCAGGGACGGTCCGAACGCAGCGCAGAAGTCGGTCGGCGTCTTGAGGCACATCGAGTTGATGAAGCTGCCGAGCGGGGTCAGTACCGTCGGATCGACGCGGACCCGCAGCCGGCCGCCGTGGTAGATGTTGTGCAGGTTCTGCAGGGTCAGCGGCATCACCCGCAGGACCTCGGCGAGCTGGCTCCGCCTGGTCATCACCGCGGTCAGCAGACCGGTGCTCGTCGAGAGCGCCTGGACCAGCTGCTGGCGGTTCTGGTGCGCGAAGTCGGCGACCAGCTGCACCGCACGGCTCAACGACTGCAGCGAGGACTGGAAGTTCGTCCGCTCGTCGGCCAGCAGCTTGCTCGCGTTGCTGACCTGGGTGATGAAGGTGCGCACCAGGTCCTGGTTCTGGGCGATCGTGCCGGTGAGCGTGTCCAGGGACCTCACCGTCGAGGTGATGTTGCCGCGCTGCCTGGAGATCGAGTCGACCGCGCCACCGAGGCTCGTCACCGCGCGGTTGAAGTCCACGCCCTTGCCTGCCAGGGCGCTCGAGCCGGACTGCAGGATGTTGCTGATCGCGTTCCGGGTGGCCTTCGACCCGGCGATCCCGGTGGCGAACGTGTTCAGCGCGCCGAGGACCGCGTCGAAGTCGACCGGCGTCCGGGTCAGCGGCTGCGCGATCACCGCGCCGTCCTGCATCCGCGGCCCGGAGTGGTAGACCGGGGTCAGCTCGACGTACCGGTCGGTGGCCACGGAGCGTGCGACCACGACGGCACCTGCGCCGGCCGGGATCGGCTGGTCGGCGTACACCTTCATCGTCACCTTGACGTTGGTGCCCTCGGGCGTGATCGCGGTGACCTTCCCGTCGGTGACGCCGAGGATGCCGACGTCGTTGCCGACGAACAGGCCGGCGGAGTCGCCCAGCATCGCGTGGATCGTGATCGTCTTCGGACCGGCGACCTGGTCCAGGATCGGGAGCGTGGTGCTGCAGCTGGTCAGCCCGAGGACCAGGACGAGCAGGACGACGACGTGCAGGAAGCGCTTCACTTGCAGCCTCCCAACCGGCAGGTCAGGTCGTCCGGCGGGATCGCGGGGCTCTGCAGCCACAGGTCGCCCCACGGACCGTTGCCGGTCGCGTTGGCGAGGTAGCGCAGCGTCGGAGCCATCGAGTCCAGGACGTCCTTCAAGGTCGAGTCCTGCGAGCGCAGGGTGGTCACGACGACGTTGAGCTGGTGCAGCGCCGGCGCCATGTCGGCCTTGGTCTGGTCGATGATCGTGCCCAGGTTGGTGGCCAGCGTCGTGGTCTCGGTGAGCAGGGTATGGATCGCGTCCCGCCGGGAGTTGATCTCGGCGAGCACCAGGTTCGCCTGCTTCATCAGCACCACGATGTCGGCGCTGCTGCTGGAGAGCTGGTCGGTCACGCTCCGGGCCGCCGTGATCAGGTCACCGGTCTGCCCGCTGCGCTTCTCCACGTCCTCGGACAGCCGGGCGATACCGACCAGCGCCGGGCCGATGTTCTGGCTGGTCGCGGTCAGGGTCTTGCTGGTCTCGGTCAGGGCCTTGGCAAGCAGCACCGGATCCAGCTTGGTGAGTGCTCCGGTGCCCTGCTCGATCACGTCCTGCAGGTTGAACGGGACCGAGGTCCGTGACAACGGGATCGTGCCCAGGGTGCCGCTGCCGGCCGGGTCGATGGCCAGGTAGTGGGTGCCGAGCAGGGTGGCGACCTTCACCGCTGCCGTGCTCGCGGTGCCGACCTGGACGGACTTCTTCACCGTGAAGCCGACCTTGACCTTGTCGCCGTCGAGCTTGATCGACTTGACCTTGCCGGCTGGTACGCCGTGCACCTCGACGTCCTCGCCGACCCGCAGACCGGCGGTCTGCGCCAGGATCGCGGTGTAGTGGCGGTCTCCGAAGCTCACGAACGTGGTCAGCACGACCAGGACCGCGAACACCGCGACGACCGCGATCGCGGCCACCCCGATCCGGAACGGGTTCCGGTCTGCGATCGGCTTCATGAGCACACCTTCGAGAAGGGGCCGTCGTTGGTCCCGTTGAGGTTCAGCTTCGCGCCGCCCACCTGGGCGACCACCGAGCACAGGTAGATGTTGATCGCGCTCTCGTACGAGCTCGCCCGCCCCAGCGCGGCCAGCGTGGTGCCGAACGACTTGATCGCGTCGACGAACCCCTGCTTGTTCTCGACGAACAGGTCCATCGTCCGACGGAAGTTGGTGACCGCGGCGATCGTCGGCACCTTGATGTCCTGGAGCAGCGCGGAGGTCGAGCCGATCAGCTGGCTGACCCCGTCGATCGAGGCGCCGATCGACTTGCGGTCCGTGGCCAACCCGGTCATCAGGTCACGCAGCTCGATGACGGTCGAACGCAGCTCGGTTCCCTGCCCGGCCATGTTGACCAGGACGGGGGTCAGGTTCGTGAGGACCTCGCCGACCAGCTGGTCACGATCGGCCAGGAAGTTGGTCAGGTGGCTCGTCTGCGCGAGCAGCGAGGACACGGTGCCGCCCTCGCCCTGCAGAACCTTGACCAGCGAGGTCGCCAGCGCGTTCACGTCGTCGGGTCGCAGCGCCTCGAACAGCGGCCGGAAGCCGTTGAGCAGCTCGGTCAGGTCGAACCCGGGGCTGGTCATCGCGACCGGGATCGTCGTACCGGCGTGCAGTGCCGCACCTTGGCGCCCGCTCTGCACCATCGCGAGGTACCGCTGACCGAGCAGGTTCTGGTAGCGCATCACGAGCTTGGTGGTGGTCAGGATCCGCTGCTTCTCCAGCAGGTCGAACGACACCTCCGCACCGGTCCTGGTGATGCTGATGCTCTGCACCCGGCCGACCCGGACCCCCGCGACCCGGACGTCGTCGCCGGTTCGCAGACCGGCGACATCGGTGAACTCCGCCTTGTAGTGCTGGGTGCTGCCGTTGAGCCCGTTGAGCATGGTGTTGACCAGCAGCAGTCCGAGCAGCGCGGCAGCGACCGCGAAGATCGTGAACTTGATGACGATGGAGCGGAAGCCCTTGATCACTGGCCGGCTCCGTTCATCATCGCGCTGACCCCGACCCGGGAGGCCCCGGTGCAGTTGTCACCCACGGCCACGCCGAAGCGCGGGCAGTCGGCAGCGGTGTAGTACGGCGGTACGTCGAACGTCAGCGACGCAGTGGCGTCGAGGTACCCGCGCTTGACCACCGTGCTCAGCTTCTGGTTCAGCATCCGGTTGGTCATGATCGAGCCGGTGATCCCTGCCTGACGGTTGGTGTAGACGACGTCGAGGAGGATCGCGGAGTTCTGGACGAAGCGGATCAGCTTGGCCTCGTTCGCGGACAGGAAGGTGTTCGCCTGGCTGGTCAGCGCCGTACCTCCGGTGATCAGGGTCGCGATCGACGCCTTCTCGCTCACGATCGTCCTGGCCGCGACCAACGCGTCGTTGGTTGCCTGCAGCAGGTCGGGTGCGACCTGCTCGGCGAGCTGAAGATTGGCGACCACCTGGTGCAGGTCGCTCCGTACGGCGGGCATCCGGGGGTTGATCTTGCCCAGGTAGGCGTCAGCCTCGGAGATCGTGCTGCCGAGGACGGCACCGCGACCGTCGAGTGCTTGGGCCACCGACCCGATCGCGGAGGCCAGCTCGGCCGGACCGACGGCCTTGACCAGGGTGTCGATGTCGTCGAGTGCCTGCTGCAGCTCCAGGGTCCCCTGGCGGCTGTCGGCCGGCACGATCGCACCTGCCTGCAACGGCTGCGTCGATGCGGTACCCGGAGTGGTCAGGTCCACGAACGACGTACCGAACACCGTGGCCGGCAGGATCCGGGCGACGACGTTGCGCGGGACCAGCTTGAGCTCGTCGGCCGGAACGTGGATCGCGACCCGCACTCCGCCGTCGGGTCCGCGGGTGATGCCCGCGACCTGGCCGATGATCACGCCGCGCACCTTCACGTCGGCGCCCTTGGTGAGCGAGCCACCGGCATCGGCGAGCTGCGCCGAGATGTGATCGGGCCCGCCTATCCGACCCGACGAGTGCATGAAGAGCAGCGTCAGCAGGATCGCGCCCGCCACGACGACGGCGAGTCCGCGCTTGGCGAGGTCCTGGCGTCGCAGCTCCTTGCGTTCCTTGGCAGCCACCCCGATCACCCCGAGACCCTGAAGCCGGACTTACCGCCCCAGAAGAGCAGGGTCATCACCATGTCGAGCAGCACCACGAGCACGATGCTGGCCCGGATCGCGCGTCCGGTGGCCTCACCGACCGCCTGCGGCCCACCGGTCGCGCGCATGCCGTACCAGCAGTGCACCAGGGTGATCGCGGTCGCGAACACAAGGATCTTGATCACCGAGAAGAAGACGTCGCGGCCCTGGATGAACGCGGAGAAGTAGTGCTCGTACTGGCCCGGCGACTGCCGGAAGAGCACCACGACACCGAACATCGACGCCATGTAGGAACCGATCAGCCCGATCAGGTACAGCGGCAGGATCGCGATGCTGGTCGCGATCACCCGGGTGGTGACCAGGTACCGCATCGGCCGGATCGCCATCACCTCGAGGGCGTCGACCTCCTCGGAGATCTTCATCGAGCCGAGCTGCGCGGTGAACCGGCAGCCGATCTGCGAGGCGAGTGCGAGCGCGGCGATGATCGGCGCGAGCTCGCGGGTGTTGGCGCTCGCGGAGATGAAGCCGGTCAGCGGTGCCAGGCCCACGATCTCGAGACCGTTGAAGCCTTCGATGCCCAGGGACGTGCCCGCGGAGAGGGCGAGCAGGATCATCACGCCGATGGTGCCGCCGCCGACGATGATCGCGCCGCTGCCCCAGGCGATGTCCTTGAGCTGGCGCAGGATCTCGCGGTGGTAGTTCGCGATCGTCGCGGGGACCGAGGCGATCACACCGACAGCGAAGGTCCCGAAGTCGCCGATCTGGGCCAAGGTCGCGATCAGCCAGTCGGCGGCTGAGACCAGGTGGTCGGAGAACTTCGGGCGCGGGGTGGGAGGCGCGTACTCGGTCATGAGATCCCCTGCGGAACCAGCATCACGTAGCCCTGGGTGATGGCGACGTTGAGTCCCGCGAGCAGGATCACGCTGAGGACGACCGCCTGGTTGACCGCGTCCGCGACGCCCTTGGGGCCGCCGGAGGCACCGAGGCCCTTGTGCGAGGCGACGATCGTGGCGACGAACCCGAAGATCAGGGCCTTGAACTCGGCCAGCGCGAAGTCGCTGGGCTGGGAGAAGCTGACGAAGGACTGCAGGTACGCGCCGGCGCTGATCGATCCACCGCCGACGTTCAGGACGAAGCCGGTGATCATCGCGGTCATCGAGACGATGATCGTGAGCAGCGCCGCGACGACGAGCGCGGCGAGCACCCGCGGAGCCACCAGCCGCTGCACCGGGGAGATGCCCATCACCTTGAGGGCGTCGATCTCCTCGCGGACCGTCCGAGCACCCAGGTCCGAGCAGATCGCCGAGCCGACCGCACCGGCGATCATCAGCGACGTGACGAGCGGCGCACCCTGGCGCAGGACGCCGATGCCGTTGACCGCACCGATGAACGCGGTGGCACCGATCTGGTTGGCGACCGCACCGATCTGGACCGACGTGATCACGCCGAACGGAATGGCGACCAGGATGGTGGGAAGCAGCGAGACCCTGGTCATGAACCAGGCCTGCAGCATGAACTCCGCCCACGAAAACCTGCGGTGGAAGATGTCACTGACGATCGCGACGATCGACTCGACGGCCAGGACGACGAGCTCCCCGCTGGTGACGATGCCCTTGCGGGTTCGGTCTGCCATCGATTCCAGGCCGGCCCTGCCCGTGATCGCCAAGGAGCTCAACGGTGCCTCCTCACGTCAGTCGATCGCGTCGTGCACCCTGAAGAACGGCCTTCGGACCGGAGAGTTACGCAGGTCACACTTCGGTTGCAGCGGAACTGTGCCAGTGATCCTGTCAACAATGCAAGCCCCCGGCTCCGGTGGAGGCGCCCGCCGGCGTCGAAACCCGCCTCGTCACGTCGCACAGCCAGGAGCCCTGGGGTGTAACGGAGAATGTCACACGCGTTTACAGAACGGAAGAGTTAGCACGACTTTGAGTGGCCGGGGTGGGGAATGGGTAGGAAAGGCATGACATACTCAAATCTCCCTCCCCATCGGGTCGTCTCGGCGAACCCGTCCCCGAATACCAGGAGGTGCCTCGTGCGCCGTCTTGTCTCCGTGCTCAGCGCAACAGCGCTCGTAGCCACTGCCACACTCGCAGCCGCCGGTCCGGTCACTGCCGACACGCAGGTCTGGACCTACTCCGGCACCTCCGGCGGTACCCAGATCAATGCCCTCGGCACGACCATCAGCTCCGGTCTGACCGCGGCCTCCAACCTGTCCGACACCGTGGTGCCGAACTCGCACCAGTCCGGTGTCGCCGGGGTCCACGTCGCCGGTCTCCTCGACGTCGGTGCTGTCACCACCGGCCAGCAGGCGGTCGCGGACGGTGACGGCGTCAAGATCACCTCGGGCGCCAAGATCGCCGGCATCAACCTGCTCAACGGTGCCATCAAGGTCGACGCGATCGACAGCACCTCCTTCGCCAGCGCCAACTCCACCGGTCTCGACGGCGGAACGTCGACCACGTTCGTCAAGCTGACCATCGGCGGCAAGGCCTACCCGGTGAACATCCCGGCGAACACGCACATCACGATCCCCGGCCTGGCCGACATCGTGCTGAACGAGTCGCACGTGGACAAGTCGATCCCCGGCAAGACCATCCGGACCATCGGCAACGCCGTCCACATCACCCTCCTCAAGGCCCAGGGCAACGCCCCGGCCGGCGCGGAGATCAAACTCAACCCGACGCAGGCGCTGGTCGTCCCGACCGGCAAGAGCGACGCGCTCCCGGTGGGCGGCTTCGCCTACGGCACCTACATCGGCGTCGGCGTGGGTGACCAGGTCCGGGTGCTCGCGCAGCCGACCGGCATGGTGAGCCTGCCGTCCAGCGGCACCAAGGGCACGCCGTACACCAACACGATCGCCGGGGTGAACATCCCGAAGGTCGCCGTGATCGGCGCGGTCTCCACGACCGTCAACGGCAAGACGATCCCCGGGTTCGCGGACGTCTCGACCGGCTCCGAGATCGCAAAGGTGAATCTGCTCGGTGGCCTGATCAAGGCCGACGCGATCGATGTGACCACCCACGTCCGCCAGGACGCCGGGGAGAACATCGCCGAGGCGAACACGAACTTCGTGCACCTCGTGATCGCGGGCAAGAAGATCCCGATCGACGTGAAGCCGAACACCCAGATCTACCTGTTCGGTGTCGGTCAGGTCTACATCAACCAGCAGCTGACCCAGCCCGGGTACGCCGCTGTCGTGGGCCTGCGGATCATCCTCTCGACCGCGAAGTTCGGCCTTCCGGCCGGTGCTGACATCCAGGTGTCGGTCGCATCGAGCTACATCATCGGCGGGTCTTCCACGACCCCCTGATCGAGCCTCATCGGGACGGCCCCGGCAGGTGCGTCCGCGGAGACATCCGCGGCCCCCGCCGGGGTCTTCCCAATTGAGCCGCGGCGACCAGGTGCTGCACTCGGTGGCGGTGCGGCCGGTAGGGCTCGAGCAGCTCCGCGAGCGCGTCGTCGTCGACGGCTTCCCCGGTCAGTGCCCAGCCGATGTTCTTGGCGACGTGGTAGTCGCCGAAGCTCACCGCATCGGCGTCCCCCAGAGCGGTGGCGCGGACCTCGGCGCTCGTCCAGACCCCGATACCCGGGATCGTGCGCAACCGGCGGTCGAACTCGTCGTACGTGGTCGTGGCTGCCCGCTCCAACGCATCGGCGACCCGGACCGCCGCGAGCAACGGCCGCGACCGGCCTCCGTCGACGGGCAGCCTGAGCCACTCCCACGACGGGATCGCCCGGAGCGCGGCAGCAGTCGGCTGGAGCATCAGCCCGTACGGCCCCGGGGCCGGCTCACCGTGACCGCGGACGAGTCGCCGGTACGCCGTGAACGCCTCCTGGCCGGTGACCTTCTGCTCGATGATCGTGGGCACCAGCGACTCCAGCACCAGACCCGTCCTGCCCAGCCGCCAGTGCGGGTGTCGTCGCCAGGCCGCGGCGATCACGTCGTGCCTCGGTTCGAACGTCGACACGTCGTCGAGGGCACCGAGCATCGCGGGCAACGCATCCAGGGCCCACCCGGCCCCCGGGCCCCAGGCCAGCGCCTGCACCTGGCCTTCGCGGTCGAGCGGGTGCACCGCCAGGGTGGCTGGACCGACCGGGGTGGTGAAAGCCCGGGCGTGCTCACCCTCGGGCCCGAGCCGGTACGTCGGGTCACCGGCTCCGCGACGGTGCACGCCGAGGATCGCGCCCACCGGGCAGGGCCAGTCGGGCCGCCAGGTGCGCGTCTCCGGGGTCACCGGGCCAACCTAGTTGCTGGCTCCCCCACGACGTTGTCCGTACCGCCGGGCAGGATGGCGCCATGCAGGTCTCCCAGCTCGCCGCCGTCTCGACCGCGGTCGCGGCCACCCGCTCCAGGCTCGAGAAGCGAGCGCTGATCGCCGGGCTGCTCACTGCGACACCGGTCGACGAGATCGACATCGCCGCCTCGTACCTGTCCGGCACCCTGCGTCAGCGCCGTACCGGGATCGGTTGGCGCGGACTGAGCGACCTACCGCCGCCGGCTGCGGAGCCGTCGGTGCAGCTGGCCGAGGTCGACAGCACCCTCGAGCGGATCTCGGGCCTGTCCGGTGTCGGGTCGGCGACCGCTCGCAAGCGCGAGGTTCAGGCCCTGTTCGCTCGCCTGACCGACGACGAGCAGCAGTTCCTGCGGGCCCTGATGACCGGCGGCGTGCGGCAGGGAGCGCTCGACTCGGTGATGCTGGACGCGATCGCAGCCGCGGCGGACGTCCCGCTGGCTGCGGTACGCCGAGCGGCGATGTTCAGCGCGCCCACCGGGCCCGTCGCCGTGGCTGCTCTGACCGGCGGCGCGGCCGCGCTGGCCGAGTTCGACCTGGTGGTCGGACGACCGATCCGACCGATGCTGGCGTCGTCCGCACCGAACGTCGCCGACGCGGTCGCCGGGCTGGGCACGGATTCGGTCGTCGTCGACACCAAGCTCGACGGCATCCGGATCCAGGTGCACAAGGACGGCGATGACGTCCTGGTCTTCACCCGCAGCCTCGACGAGATCTCCGATCGCCTTCCCGGCGTGGTCGAGGCTGTCCGCGGTCTCCCGGCATCGTCGCTGATCCTCGACGGCGAGGCGCTCCTGGTCGACGACGCCGGGCGGCCCCGTCCGTTCCAGGACACCGCGTCGGAGACCGCGTCAGCCGGAGGTACGTCGGCTCGGCCGTTCTTCTTCGACCTTCTCTCCCACGACGGCGATGCCTTCCTCGAGCGACCCGGGACGGATCGTTGGGAGCGGCTCGATGCCGTCGTACCGGCCGCCATGCGCACCGCACGACTGACGACGTCGGACCCCGAGGAGGCAGCTGCGTTCTTCACCGCGGCGGTCGCCGCGGGTCAGGAAGGCGTCATCGTGAAGGATCCGGGCGCTGCCTATGCGGCCGGTAGGCGTGGAGCAGCGTGGGTCAAGGTCAAACCGCGGCACACGCTGGACCTGGTGGTGCTGGCTGTCGAGTGGGGAAGCGGCCGACGTCGGGGCCTGCTGTCCAACATCCATCTGGGCGCCCGGACAGACGAAGGGTTCGTGATGCTCGGCAAGACGTTCAAGGGGATGACCGACGAGATGCTCGCCTGGCAGACCGAGCGATTCACCGAGCTCAGTACTGGTGACGACGGCTGGGTGGTCACGGTTCGTCCCGAGCAGGTCGTCGAGATCGCCTTCGACGGCGTCCAGCGCTCGACCCGCTATCCGGGAGGCGTGGCGCTGAGGTTCGCCCGGGTGCTGCGCTACCGCGATGACAAGACGGCGGCCGAAGCCGACACCATCGAGGCGGTCCGCGCCCTCTGGTAAAGATGCGACAACTGTGTAAACCCGAGTTGCACTAGCATTCTGGACATGAGCACCCCGTCCCGTCAGTCCGCGGCTGCCACCCGACGGCGTGCACGCGAGCAGCAGATCCTCGCGGCGACCCGGCAACTCTTCGACGAGAGCGGTGTACGGGACGCCCAGATCGAGGACATCGCCAAGGCGGTCGGGATCAACCGGGCCATCATCTACCGACACTTCAGCGGCAAGGAAGAGCTGTTCGCCCTCGCCGTCGAGAGCTACCTCGAGGAGCTCCGGCAACGTCTCGAGGAATCAGCGGTCGCCGCCGGCAAGGACCCGGTCGAGCGGTTGCGGGCGGTGGTCGGGACGTTCGTCGACTACGGCCTGGAGTACCCGGCGTTCGTCGACTGCGCCCAGACCCTGATGCGGCGCCCGGGCCCGGAGCTGCTCGAACAGGTCAGCGAGGGTGCGCTGTTCCGCCTCGGCCGCGCGATCACCGCCTGCCTGCGCACCCTCAAGGAGACCCTCGACGACGGCATCGAGTCGGGCGACTTCAAGGTCGAGGACAGCGCACTCGTGGCCAACTACATGTACGCCTCAGGCCTCGGCGGACTGCAGCTCGCCAGGATCGGGCTGCTCGTCAAGGAGAGCGCCCCCGGCATTCCGACCATCTCGCGGATCTCCGGCGACCAGGTCAAGAAGTTCCTGATCAGCACCGCGGTCGCCCTCGCGTCGGGCCACTGACATACGAAAACTCGGGCCTCCACACCAATGTCTTTGTGTGGAGGCCCGAGTTTCCCAACTTAAGTTGTGAACTAGCGCTCCAGGATCGCGGTAACGCCCTGGCCACCAGCGGCACAGATCGAGATCAGCACCCGGCCGGAGCCCTTCTCGGCGAGCAGCTTGGCAGCGTTCGCGACGATCCGGCCGCCGGTCGCGGCGAACGGGTGGCCCGCGGCGAGCGAGGAGCCCTTGACGTTCAGCTTGCTGCGGTCGATCGAGCCCAGGGGCGCATCCAGACCCAGGCGCTCCTTGCAGAACACCGGGTCCTCCCACGACTTCAGCGTCGAGAGCACCTGCGAAGCGAATGCCTCGTGGATCTCGTAGTAGTCGAAGTCCTGCAGCGTGAGACCGGCACGCGCCAGCATCCGCGGAACGGCGTACGCCGGGGCCATCAGCAGGCCCTCGTTGCCGTGCACGAAGTCGACGGCAGCGGTCTCGTAGTCGGCGAGGTAGGCGAGCGGCTCGAGGCCGTGCTCGGTGGCCCAGTCCTCCGAGCCGAGCAGCACCACCGAGGCGCCGTCGGTCAGCGGTGTCGAGTTGGCGGCGGTCATCGTCGCGGCCTCGCCCTTGCCGAAGACCGGCTTGAGGGTAGCGAGCTTCTCGAGCTTGGAGTCGGCGCGCATGTTGTTGTCGCGCTCGAGGCCGTTGAACGGGGTGACCAGGTCGTCCTGCCAGCCCGCCTCGTACGACGCAGCGAGGTTGTGGTGCGACGCTACCGCGAGCTCGTCCTGCGCCTCGCGGGTGATCTGCCACTCCAGCGCGGTCAGGGCCTGGTGCTCGCCCATCGACAGACCGGTGCGGGGCTCGCCGTTCGAGGGGATCGCGAGGCTGATGTCACCGGGCCGGATCGAAGCCAGGATCTTCAGGCGGTCGGCGTTCGACTTGGCGTTGTTGAGGTTGATCAGCTTCTTGCGGAGCTTCTCGCCGATCGCGATCGGGGCGTCCGAGGTGGTGTCGGTGCCACCGCCGATGCCGGAGTCGATCTGGCCGAGCGCGATCTTGTTGGCGACGTAGATGATTGCCTGCAGGCCGGTGCCGCACGCCTGCTGGAGGTCGACGGCAGGGGTCTCCGGGGCGAGGCGGGTGCTGAGCACAGCCTCACGGGTCAGGTTGAAGTCGCGCGAGTGCTTGAGCACAGCGCCGGCGGCGACCTCGCCGAGCTGCTCGCCCTCGAGCGAGAAGCGTGCGACCAGGCCGTCCAGGGCTGCGGTGAGCATCTCCTGGTTGGACGCGGAGGCGTAGACGGTGTTCGAGCGTGCGAAGGGAATCCGGTTGCCACCGAGGATGGCGACGCGGCGGGTCTTGGCCTGCATCTGTTTACTCCTGATCCGGGAAGGTAAGAGAACAATACTGGCGCGTAACATCGGGAAATGAAACGCAGTGAGGGGCACATCACCATTTTTGGACACCGAGTTACACCTGAAGTTACATTTTGATCGCGGCGGCCCGTCCCCGGCCCCTCCCGAACTCCCCCAGCAGCAAGGAACAGCGATGAGCGACCGTTACCAGTCCTTCTCCAAGAGCCCCGTCGGCCAGATGTTCGTGAAGAACCTGGGCCTGCCCAGCCCCGAGAAGCTCGACCGCTGGAGCGACGGCTCCCCGTTGGTCGACGGCACCGTCGTGGTCGGCGGCAGCGGTCGCCTCGGTACGACGCTGACCAGCACCCTGGACGACCTCGGCATCGCGACCACCGCGGTCGCCGCCGAGGGCGAGAAGTACAAGGGCCTCGTCTTCGACGCGACCGGCCTGACTACTCCGGAGTCCCTGATCGCCCTGCAGGAGTTCTTCACCCCGCTGCTGCGCAGCCTCCAGGGCTGTGCCCGCGTCGTCGTGCTCGGCACCAACCCGACCCAGACCGACTCGGTCGACGAGCGGATCGCCCAGCGCGCGCTCGAGGGCTTCACCCGGTCGCTCGGCAAGGAGATCGGCAAGGGCAGCACGGTCAACCTCGTGTACGTCGCGCCCGGCGCCGAGTCCACGATCTCCTCCACCCTGGCGTTCTTCCTCTCCCCCAAGTCGGCCTACGTCTCGGGCCAGGTCGCCCGGCTGGGCCTGACCGGCACCAAGAAGGCGGCCAAGGTCACCGATCAGACCAAGCCGCTGGCCGGCAAGGTCGCCATCGTCACCGGCGCCTCCCGCGGCATCGGTGAACAGATCGCCCGGGTCCTGCACCGCGACGGCGCCACCGTGCTCGGCATCGACGTGCCCCAGGCAGCCAGCGAGCTGCAGGCGCTGATGAAGGAGCTCGGCGGCGACCCCCTGACCCTGGACATCACCGGCAAGGACGCGCCCCAGCGGATCGCGCACCACGTCAAGGAGAAGTTCAGCGGCGTGGACATCGTGATCCACAATGCGGGGATCACCCGCGACAAGAAGCTCGCGAACATGGCCGAGGACCGCTGGAGCTCGGTGATCGCGGTGAACCTGTCCGCCCCCGAGCGGATCACCCGCGAGCTCCTCGACCAGGGCCTGATCAACAAGAACGGCCGGATCGTCGGTGTCTCGTCGATCGCCGGGATCGCGGGCAACGTCGGCCAGACCAACTACGCCGCCTCGAAGGCCGGCGTGATCGGCTTCGTCGACGCCGTTGCCCCGGAGCTCAAGAACGACATCACCATCAACGCAGTCGCGCCGGGCTTCATCATCACCGCGATGACCGCCGCCGTTCCGTTCGCCACCCGTGAGGTCGGCCAGCGGATGAACGCGATGGCCCAGGGCGGACTGCCGATCGACGTCGCCGAGGCGATCGCCTGGTACGCCAGCCCCGGCTCGTCCGCGGTCAACGGCAACGTCGTCCGGGTCTGCGGCCAGATGATGCTGGGTGCCTGACGTGGCCGGGCCCACCAACGAGCGCCTCGTCGAGGGTGACGGGTCGGCCGTGCCCACGATGCTCAAGGCGGCACTGCCGATCGTCCCGGGCGTCAACCTGCTCCCGGGGATCGCCAAGAAGGGCGGGGACCTCCCCGACCTCCGCCTGACCCGCAAGGGCGTCGCGATCGATCTCGACCACCTGGCGGCGTACCGGGAGGTCTGCGGGTTCGAGCCCGGCCAGCACCTGCCGCTGACCTACCCGCACATGCTCGCCTTCCGCCTGCACATGGGGATCATGACGGACAGCTCGTTCCCCTACGCGGCCATCGGCAGCGTGCACCTGCGCAACGCGATGACCCAGCACCGGCCGATCGCGCCGACCGAGGTGCTCGACGTCACCGCGACCGCGATCAACAAGCGGCCGCACAGCAAGGGAATCATCTTCGACTTCATCACCACCGTCACTTCTGGCGACGAGATCGTCTGGGACGCGGTCTCGACGTACCTGCGTCCCGGCCGGGGCGACAAGGACGCGCTGAGCCAGTCAGAAGCGGCTGAGGGCGAGCCGTTCGAGGCCGTCCCCGGCAACGGCACCGAGTGGAAGCTCAAGGGCGACCTCGGTCGTCGCTTCGCCGCCGTCTCCGGCGACTACAACCCGATCCACCTCTACCCGCTGACCGCCAAGGCCTTCGGGTTCCCGAGCCAGATCGCGCACGGCATCTGGACCAAGGCCCGGTGCGTGGCGGCCCTGGAGAGCCGGATCCCCGACAGCGCCACCGTCGAGGTGGAGTTCAAGAAGCCGGTGCTGCTGCCGACCAAGGTGGCCTTCGGCTCCCGGATCGTCGAGAACGGCATCGACTTCTCGATGACCAACCCGAAGAACAATGCTCCGCACCTGGCTGGCCGCGTCCGCTGAGGGACGTCAACGACATCAATTCGACGCGATCAACATCAAATTTGATGTCGTTCGTGCAGAATTCACATGCTGGCACGTGAATTCTGCACCGGTAACCCGGTCAGCGGATCCGGATCAGGCCTTCTTGCGCCACGCTGGCGACCAGCCGGCCGTCGGCGGTGAACACCCGCGCGAAGGCGAGTCCGCGACCGCCGGAAGCTGACGGGCTGTGCTGGTCGTAGAGCCACCACTCGTCGTCACGGAACGGTCGGTGGAACCAGATCGTGTGGTCCAACGATGCTGCCTGCACGTTCGGCGAGGAGATGAACACCTGGTGCGGCACCAGCGTCGCGCCGAGCAGCGTCATGTCGCTGGCGTAGGCGAAGGCCGCGGTGTGCTGCAACGGGGAGTCCGGCAGCTCGCCGTTCACCCGGATCCACAGCCGGGCCCGGGCCGGCTCGAGCTCGCCGGAGAGCTCGCCACCGGGGCGTGAGTTGCCGGCGTACCGGACTTCGAGAGCAGCCCACTCGCGCTCCCACTCGGAGCTGTCGTGGTTGCGCTCGGCGAAGATGTCGCCCAGCGACGGGCACTGGTCCGGTCCGGGTACCTCGGGCATCACGTCCTGGTGCTCGAGACCTTCCTCGGGCACCTGGAAGTTCAGCGTCATCGCGAAGATCGGGTGCCCGTGCTGGCGCGCCAGCACCCGTCGGGTCGCGAACGACCGACCGTCGCGCAGGTTCTCGACGTCGTACACGATCGGCACCGAGGTGTCGCCGGGCCGCAGGAAGTAGGAGTGCAGCGAGTGCACGACGTACTGGTCCCCCACAGTCTGCGTCGCGGCCACCAGCGCGTGTGCTGCTACCTGGCCGCCGAAGACCCGCTGCAGCTCGGTCTTCGGCTGCTTGCCGCGGAAGAGGTTGTCCTCGATCAGCTCGAGCTCGAGCAGGTCGATCAGCTCGGCAACGGAAGCGGGCATCGGCTGCGTCAGTCCTCTTCGGTCTGGTCGGTCTGGTCCAGGCCAGCCAGGAATTCCTCGAACTGTGCGCCCAGCTCGTCACCGGTCGGCAGCTCACCCTCGGAGCTCAGCGCACCTCCGAGCGGGTCACCGGCGTCGTCAAGCAGGTTGGGACCACCGAGGTGGAACGCGTCGTACTGCTGCTCCAGGCCGTGCACCACGGCACGGACCTCGTCCGAGTCGGCGACCTGGCTCCCGATCTCGGTACGGCGCTCCTCAGCCGCTGTGTCGAGCTCGCTGGTGTCCCAGGTCAGTCCGGTGACCGCACCGACCTGGGTGAGCATCGCGGCCGCAGCCTCGGGGTAGCCGAACTGGGCGACGTAGTGCGGGATGTGCGCGACGAAGCCCGTGGCGTCGTGGCCCCACTCGCCCAGGCGCAGCTCGAGCAGCGACTGCGCGCTCGACGGGATCCGGATCTCGCCGGCCCAGACGTTCGAGGAGATCAGCAGCCGCTTGGAGGTCGCGTGGTTGGTCAGCTGGATCGGCCGGGTGTGCGGCACCGCCATCGGTACCGATCCGAGCGAGACGGTCAGGCGCACCTCGAAGTGCTCCACGACCTTCCGCACGGCGTCCGCGAAACCCTCCCAGCGCATGTCCGGCTCGGGCCCGCTGAGCAGCAGGAACGGCGCGTTGTTGAGGTCGTGCAGCAGCCGTACGACGAGCCGGGGCGCGTCGTACTCCGCGTAGTGGTCCTCGAGGAAGGTCATCGGAGGGCGCCGGGCGCGGTAGTCGTAGAACTCGTCGACCTCGAAGCTCGCCACCACGCGGCTCGACGACGACTCCAGCAGGTGGTCGGCGGCGAGCGCGGACGCGTTGCCCGCGTCGAGGAACCCGTCCAGGATCGTGACCATCACCGGCCCGTCGCTGAGTCCTTCGAGCTCGGGGACGTCGTCCACGATGTGCACGAACCGTGCCTGCGTCACTACTGCTCCTCAGTCCTGGTACTCCCGGGTCTTCCACCCTAGGGTCCTCAACGCCCCGGCAGTGAGAGATATGCCCTGCGGTCGCCGTGATCCCGGTCCCAGCGGGGCACCGGGACCGGTCGGGCTCAGCCGTAGATGTGCAGGATCCGTTCCGCCGCGTGCTCGGCGAGCGCCGGCCCGTCGTACCCGAGCACCCGCTCGAGCACCGCGTCCTCCTGGTCGTCGGGGGTGCCGGCTCCGCCGTTGTGCAGCGCCGCCATCAGCTCCCACAGCCGCGGGGCGCCCTGGGTCGCGACGATGTAGTCGCAGGCCATCCAGGCCAGCGCGTAGTTCCACGCCTGGTCGGGCCCGTTGAACGTCGCCGAGGCCGGCATGTCCGGGACGCCTTCGCGGGCGCGGTCGACGGCGACCGTGGCGATCCGTCGCTGCGAGCGCGGCAGGTCCCGGGCACCCATGTACTCGGCGATGCCCTCGGCCAGCCAGATCGGCGCGCCGTCGTCCCGGGTGCCGACCGCGACGTGGGTCAGCTCGTGCCGGGTGATCCGGTCCAGGAACGGCTGGCCGGCGCGGACCGAGCTCGGCAGCAGCGTGAACCGGATGCCCGCCACCGCCGGCTGGCCGAGGTCGGCGTACATCGGGAAGGTCATCGCACCGAGGTGGTTGATGTTGCCGCCGGGAACTCCCTCGAAGCTGTCCAGCACGACCTTGCGGCTGAACACGTAGACGACCACGCGCCCGCTCCAGCCGAACGGGATCCCGGACTGTACGTCGGCGATCCCCCGGGTCAGCACGCTGCTGATCTCGTCGGCATCGCCCCAGGTCTTGTCGTCGTACAGCTGCAGGGTCCCGGCGGCCGTCCTGACGTGGATCCGGACGAGGTCCCAGGGTGCCGGGTTCGACCCCGGGAAGGGCTTGCCGGCTCCGGTCAGCTCGGACATGATCACCGGCTTGCCGTTGCGGCGCGCGAACGCGAACCCGGTGATCCGGGTGACCGGTACGGCGTCGAACCCGGCCAGCTGGGTGGCGATCCGGACCTGCGGGAGCGAGACGTAGTGACCCCACGACCGTGAGCGCAGCTCACCGGGCCAGTCCGACTTGAGCACGGTGTACTTCAGCGTGGCCAGCGGCAGCTCTGCCATGTTCGCGAAGTAGCGGCGCTGGCGCGCGACGAGCGTTGCGTTCGAGGTGTCCAGCGTGCCGAGGAACGCGCTCAGGTCGTGGTTCCTGACCGCCTCCGCGCGCCGATCGAGCAGACGCTGCGCCTGCTTCGCCGACACCGGTCCCGTGGTCGTCGCGGTCGGGCCCTGTGGATGGTCTCCCGACGAGCAGCCGGCCAGCAGGGCGGAGGACGCCACGCAGGCGACCAGCAGGCCGACGAGCCTGCCGCGCAGGGACGATCGCATCGCTAGTCGATGTCGACCAGCGAGTGCCCGGCGTCCAGGGCAGTGACGTCCTCGACGATCCGGCGGGCGAGCGCCTGAGCCGTCAGCCCGATCTGCTCGAGGATCGCGTCCCGCTTGGCGTGACCCAGGAACTCCTGCGGGATGCCGTGCAGCCGGAACGGTCGCGAGACGCCTTCGTCGGCCAGCAGGTGCAGCAGGTTCGAGCCGAAGCCGCCGACCTTGCCGTTGTCCTCGACGGTGACGATCAGGCGGTGCTCGGCGGCGAGCGGCACCAGCGCAGGCTCGATCGGCTTGACCCAGCGCGGGTCGACCAGCGTGACTCCGATGCCCTGGTCGGTCAGCCGGGTGGCGACCTCGACGCACGGGCCGACCATCGAGCCCGCGGCGACGATGAGCACGTCCTTGTCGCCACGGCGTACCAGCAGGTCCGCATCGCCGACCTTCCCGATCGCGTCGATGTCGTGGACCGGGGGCGCACCCTTCGGCAGTCGGACGACGGTGGGGGCGTCCTCGACGGCCACGGCCTCGCGCAGCAGCTCGCGGACCCGGGCGCCGTCACGCGGAGCAGCCAGCCGGATGCCGGGGACGACCTGGAAGATCGACATGTCCCACATGCCGTTGTGGCTGGCGCCGTCGTCACCGGTGACACCGGCCCGGTCGATCACGAACGTGACCCCGCACCTGTGCAGGGCGACGTCCATCAGGACCTGGTCGAAGGCGCGGTTCATGAAGGTGGCATAGATCGCGACGACCGGGTGCAGGCCGCCCATCGCCATCCCGGCGGCACTGGTGACCGCGTGCTGCTCGGCGATCCCGACGTCGAAGGTGCGTTCGGGGAAACGGGCTGCGAACCGGTCGAGCCCGACCGGGTAGAGCATCGCCGCGGTGATCGCGACGATGTCCTGGCGCTCCTCGCCGATGGCGACGATCTCGTCGGTGAAGAAGTCGGTCCAGATCCGCCCCTTCGGGGTGCCCTCGCCGGTCTCGGCGTCGAACGGTCCGATCTGGTGGAACTGGTCGGCCTCGTTGCGCTCGGCCGGGTCGTAGCCGAAGCCCTTCTGGGTGATCACGTGCACGATCACCGGTCCGCCGAAGCGCTTCGCACCGGCCAGCGCGTGCTCGACCGCGACCCGGTCGTGCCCGTCCACCGGGCCGACGTACTTCAGGCCGAGGTCCTCGAAGAGGCCCTGGGGCGCCAGGACGTCCTTCATCCCCTTCTTCATCGCGTGCAGCGCGTCGTAGACCGCAGGGCCGACACCGCGCACGCCGTTGAGCCGTCGCTTGACCACGTCGAGGACCTGCTCGTAGTGCGGGCTGGTGCGCAGGGTGGTGAGGTGGTTCGCGAGGCCGCCGACGGTCGGCATGTAGGAGCGGCCGTTGTCGTTGACGATCATCACCAGACGGCGGTCACCGTGCCGGTTCAGGGGGCCCTCGGCGATGTTGTTCAGGGCCTCCCAGGCCATCCCGCCGGTGAGGGCGCCGTCACCGATCACGGCGACCACGTGGCGGTCCTCGCCCCGGATCGCTTAGGCCTTGGCCAGCCCGTCGGCG